>DUTZ01000528.1 GCA_012841845.1 Actinomycetales bacterium
CGCGAACAACGCGACCAGCAGCAGGAACCCCTCCACGACCGACCTCCGATCCAGGCGCCGGGACACCCCGGGCAGAGCGATCGTAGGCAGGCGCCGGAGCGGCTGTCTGTCCTCCGTCAGGGGGACAGGGGAAGGGGTGATCGGCCCCGGAGTAGGTGCTGGCCTACGCCAACTCGACGATCTCCATGTAGTCCTGCGACCACAGGTCCTCGACGCCGTCGGGCAGGATGATCACCCGCTCCGGCTCCAGGGCCTCGACGGCGCCCGGGTCGTGGGTGACCAGCACCACGGCGCCCTCGTAGGTGCGCAGGGCGTCGAGCACCTGCTCGCGGGAGACCGGGTCGAGGTTGTTGGTCGGCTCGTCGAGCAGCAGCACGTTCGCGGCGCTCGACACCAGCCCCGCCAGGGCGAGGCGCGTCCGCTCACCGCCGGACAGCGTGCCGGCCGGCTGGTCGAGCTGCGGCCCGGAGAACATGAAGGCACCGAGTAGCCCGCGCAGATCCTGCTCCCCCGCGTCCGGCGCGGCGTGGCGGATGTTCTCCCACACGCTCGCGTCCATGTCCAGGGTGTCGTGCTCCTGGGCGAAGTAGCCGATCTTGAGCCCGTGGCCGGTGACGATGCCGCCCTCGCCGTCGGTCCGCTCCACCCCGGCGAGCAGCTTGAGCAGCGTGGTCTTGCCGGCGCCGTTGTAGCCCAGCACCACCACGCGCGAGCCCTTGTCGATCGCCAGGTCCACCCCGGCGAAGACCTCGAGCGAGCCGTACATCTTGGTCAGGCCCTTGGCGAACAGCGGCGTCTTGCCGCACGCGGCCGGCGTGGGGAACTTGATGTGCGCCACCTTGTCGGCCACACGCACCTCGTCCAGCTCGTTCATCATCGCCTCGGCGCGGCGCACCATCTGCTTGGCGGCGGCGGCCTTGGTGGCCTTGGCGCCGAGCTTGGCGGCCTGCTGCTTGAGCGCCGACGCCTTCTTCTCGGCGTTGGCGCGCTCGCGGCGGCGCCGTGCCTCGTCGGTCGCGCGGGCGTCGAGGTACTTCTTCCAGCCCATGTTGTAGGCGTCGATCTCGCCGCGCACCGCGTCGAGGAACCACACCTTGTTGCACACGGCGTCGAGCAGCTCCACGTCGTGGCTGATGATGATGAGCCCGCCCTCGTGCTTCTCCAGGAACTGGCGCAGCCACGTGATCGAGTCGGCGTCGAGGTGGTTGGTCGGCTCGTCGAGCAGCAGCATCGTCCGCGACTTGCCCGCGCCGTCGGAGGCGGCGAACAGAATGCGCGCCAGCTCCACGCGGCGCCGCTGACCACCCGAGAGCGTCCCCAGGTCCTGCGTGAGGATCCGGTCCTCCAGCCCCAGCGAGTGGCAGATCCGCGCCGCCTCGGACTCGGCCTCGTAGCCGCCCTTGGCGGAGAACTCGTCCTCCAGCCGCCCGTAGCGGCGCACGGCCTTGTCCCGCACGGCCTCGTCGTCGGCATCGGCCATGAGTTCCTGCGCCTCGGCCATCTGCGCCATGAGCACGTCCAGCCCGCGGGCCGAGAGCACCCG
>DUTZ01000529.1 GCA_012841845.1 Actinomycetales bacterium
CCCCGATCTCGGCGCCGCGCCCCACCACGGTGCCGCCGACCAGCACCGCGCCCGCCCCGACCCCGGCGCCCTCGTGGACGAGCGCCTCACCGTGGTGCCCCTCCAGCGCGGGCGACGGCGCGATCCCCCGGACGAGGTCCGAGGAGCCGCGCACGAAGTCCTCCGGCGTGCCCATGTCGCGCCAGTAGGCCGAGTCCACGAACCCGTAGACGCGGCGGTTCTCGGCGAGCAGCTGCGGGAACGTCTCCCGCTCGACCGAGACGGGCACGCCCTCCGGGATCTGCTCGATGATCTCGCGCCGGAACACGTAGCAGCCGGCGTTGATCTGGTCGGTCGGCGGATCCTGCGTCTTCTCGAGGAACTCCAGCACCCGGCCGTCGTCGTCGGTGGTCACGCAGCCGAACGCCCGCGGGTCCGAGACGCGGACCAGGTGCATGGTGAGGTCGGCGTCCTTCTCCCGGTGCAGGTCGATGATCTCCCGCGGGTCGGTGCCGCCCAGGACGTCGCCGTTGAACACGAGGATCGTCGACGCCGTGAGCTCCGGGAGCACGTTGCGGATGCCGCCGCCGGTGCCGAGCGGCTCGCTCTCCACGACGTACGAGATGTCCATGTCGAGCTTCGAGCCGTCGCCGAAGTGCTCCTCGAACACCTCCGCCTTGTACGAGGTGCCCAGCACCACCCGGCGGATCCCGGCCGCGCGGATCCGCGAGAGCAGGTGGGTGAGGAAGGGCAGCCCCGCCGTGGGCAGCATCGGCTTGGGAGCCGAGATGGTGAGCGGGCGCAGGCGCGTGCCCTTGCCGCCCACGAGGACGATCGCCTCGGTGTCCGCGATCAGGTCGTCGTCATCGTCGCTCGTGGTCGCGATGTCCGGAGAGGTCAACTCGGGCTCCCCCGCTCGGGGCCGCGCTCCCCGCGCGGGGCGCGGGGTCCGGCGGCCGGTGGTCGGTTCTGGTCGGTCGGTTCTGGTCGGTCGGCGTCGGTCAGTCCCGGGCGGCCCGCCGCGCGGCCCGGATCGCGAGCCGACACCGGGCGGCCAGGCCCGCTCTGAGGGCCCAGCGTATCGGCGCCTGCCACGCGTGTGGGTGCCGGTCCGCCTGGAACAGGTAGGCGCTGCGGTGGTGCGCCCGGAGGGTGAACTCCGGCACCGCCTTCGCCGCGTGCCCCTGGTCGTGGCGGATCACCGCGGACGGCACGTACACGTTCTGCCAGCCCGCGCGGCCCAGGCGGTCCCCCAGGTCGACGTCCTCGAGGTACATGAAGTATCGCTCGTCGAAGCCTCCGAGCGCGTCGAACGCCTCCCGCCGCAGCAGCAGGCACGAACCCGAGAGCCAGCCCGCGGTCCGCTCGGAGTCCATGTCGGCGTCGTCGAGGTACCGCTGCGTCCACGGGTTGCCCGGCCACACCGGCCCCAGGACCGCGTGGCCGATCCCCGCGCGCAGCGACGGCACGGACCGCGCCGACGGGTACACGGAGCCGTCCGTCTCGGCGATGCGCGGCCCGAACGCCGCGCCCCGCGGCCACCGCCCGGCCGCTGCGAGCAGCGCGTCGATCGAGCCGGGCTCGAAGCACACGTCCGGGTTGACCACGAGCACGAACTCCTGGTCGAACTCGTCCGGGCGGCGTGCGATCTCCGTCACGGCGCGGTTGATCGCGGTGCCGTAGCCCAGGTTGCCGCCCGTCGGGAGGAACTCGACGAAGTCGTGCTCGGCGGCCGCCGCCTCGGGGGCCCCGTCCGTCGAGCCGTTGTCCGCCATCACCAGGGACACCTCGCGGGACGTGGCCGCGGGCAGGGACCCGACGAGCGCGCGCAGGTGCTCACCGGGGGAATAGGTCACCGTCACCACGGCGAATCGGGGCGTCACGGCGTACACAGTACGACGCGGCCCCGGCGATTCCGGCCACCGGCGCGCGGCGCGGTACCGTGGGTGGACATCGGCGGCCCGCCGGCCGCGCGAGCACGCGTGCCGCGAC
>DUTZ01000530.1 GCA_012841845.1 Actinomycetales bacterium
ATCAAACTCTCCATAAAAGCTTCTCAGCACTACGAAAAGCACAATCCAAGCAAACAAACAAACCAAAAACTGGCTGTTCAAAAAAGCGACCCCACAGACAGGGAAAGTGAGGCCGCAACCAAAAAAATTTGGCACTATCACAAACAAAACACACTGTTGAGTTCTCAAACAACACCCACACACCGGTGTTCCGTGGCAGACTCGCCATGGACCACCCGGGGTGATCTCGCCGCCTCCCTGCGAGAGGCAACTCCGCCAGCTTAGCAGGCTCGTTCCCGGTTCTCAAAACCGGGTCCGTGGCCGCCTTCCGGCGTCGCTACCCTCTCCGAAGGCAACTTCTCCAGGTTAGCGGCCCTTCGCATCCCGGTCAAACCGGGGCTTCCGGGCCCCTCTCGTGGAGCCGCCGCCCGGCCCGGGTTCCTCGCCTCTCGGCTCGGCCCCGCTCCCTGGCGGCCCCGATAAAGTTACACGCGGCCCAACCGAACACCAAATCGCCTGATCAGAGCCCGATCCGGGATTGCAGGAACATGTCCGGGAGACGCGTCCGCGGCCGTGCGCTAGCGGTACGTGGGGACGCGCTCGATCACGCCGCCCAGGGAGCGCACGTTCTGCACGAAGTCGGGGTAGCCGCGGTCGACGTGGAAGATCTCGCAGACCTCGGTGACGTCGTCGGCGCACATCCCGGCCAGGACGAGGCCGGCGCCGGCGCGGATGTCGCTCGCCCACACGGTGGCGGAGTCGAGCCGGTCGCGGCCCCGGATCTTGGCGTGGTGGCCGTCGGTCTCGGCGTCCACGCCCATGCGGACCATCTCCTCGACGAAGCGGAACCGGGACTCGAAGAGGTTCTCGGTGACCACGGACAACCCGTCGGAGACGGCGGCCAGGGCGATCGCCATCGGCTGCAGGTCCGTGGGGAAACCGGGGAACGGCAGGGTGCGCACGTTGCGCGCGGTGGGCCGTCGGTCCTGCCGGACCCGGATGTGGTCCGGCCCGGTCTCCACGTCGGCGCCCACGGAGTGCAGGTACTCGAGGACCACGTGCAGGAACATCGGGTCGATCCCCCGCACCGTCACGTCGCCGCGCGTCATGGCGGCGCCGTAGGCCCAGGTGGCGGCGACGATCCGGTCGCCGATCACCCGGTGGCTCACCGGGCGGAGCTCGTCGACGCCCTCGACGGTGATCGTGCTGGTGCCGGCGCCGGAGATCTGCGCCCCCATCTCGGAGAGCAGCTCGCAGATGTCCACGATCTCCGGCTCGCGGGCGGCGTTCTCCAGGACCGACGTGCCCTTGGCGAGCACGGCGGCGGTCACAAAGGTCTCGGTGGCGCCCACCGACGGGAACTTGAGCTTGTAGTGCGCGCCGCGCAACTCGTCGGCCTCCGCCACGAGCCGCCCGTGGTCCATCCGCGTCGTGGCGCCCAGGAGCGAGAGCCCGTTCTGGTGCCAGTCGAGGGGCCTGCTCCCGATGGCGTCGCCGCCGGGCATCGCCAGGACGGCGCGGCGGTGGCGCGCGACCAGCGGCCCCAGGATGCAGACCGAGGCCCGGAGGCGCTGGGCCGCCTTGTCGTCGGCGACGTGCCCGACCTGCGCCGGGGTGTCGATCACCACGGTGTCGCCGGTGATCTCGACGGTGCAGCCGAGGTGGCGGAGGACGTCGGCCATGGCGGGGACGTCGGAGATGTCGGGGCAGTTGGTCAGCGTGGTCCGCCCCTCCGCCATGAGCGCGACGGCCATGAGCTTGAGGACGCTGTTCTTGGCGCCGGAGACCGGGATCTCGCCGGTCAGCCGGACGCCGCCGGTGACGAGGAAGCTCTCCTTGGCGGAGTCGGGTTGTGCGCTCACGCCGTCCAGACTAGGGCAGATTCGCGGCCGAGCCCGGCATCGTCGGCAGTCGGACCACGTAGGTTGGCGTCATGGCTGTTCACCTCACGCGCATCTACACCCGGACCGGGGACGACGGGACCACCGGGCTGTCCGACTTCTCCCGCGTCGACAAGAACGACGCCCGGCTCGTGGCCTACGCGGACTGCGACGAGGCCAATGCGGCGCTCGGCGTGGCCCTGGCCGGCGGCGGGATCGACGAGCGGGTCGCGGAGGTGCTGCGGACCGTGCAGAACGACCTCTTCGACGCCGGCGCCGACCTGGCGACGCCGATCGAGGAGAACCCGAAGTACCCGCCCCTGCGCATCGAGCAGGCCTACATCGACCGGCTCGAGGGCTGGATCGACGAGTTCAACGCCGACCTCGCCGCGCTCGACTCGTTCATCCTCCCCGGCGGCACCCCGGCGGCCGCGTACCTGCACAAAGACCACAACTTATAACAGAAATTGCCGATCAGTTTGGTAGTCAATGCGTGGTTCTAGCCATAGATACTAA
>DUTZ01000531.1 GCA_012841845.1 Actinomycetales bacterium
CGCTGGGCTCCGGCGCCGAGCGGCCGCCGGGCTGGAACGGCGAGCCGTTCGCCGACGCCGTGCTCCGGGCCCGCGCCCACCGCGACGGCCTGGTGGTGGTGCCCAAGGTGGCGCGTCCGGCAATCGGGCGCGCCGACGTCGAGGTGGACGTCGACCTGGAGAGCCACCTCGACGACGGCGCCTACCTGTGGGGGACGCTGCTCACCGTCCGCGACGGTGGGGACTCCCCGGACGAGGGCTACCGCGCGTTCCTCACCTGGGAGCCGCTGCCGCACGTCGACGAGGGGCGCGCCTTCGCCGTGTTCTGGCGCTGGCTCATGGGCGTGCGCGACGGCGCCCGGGAGGCGGGCCGCACCTTTCGGGCGTACTGCTACTCCCGCTCGGCCGAGAACGCGTGGATGCTCTCCTCGGCGGCGCGGTTCGGGCCGGAGGGCACGGTCGCGGTGGTCGAGGGCGTGCCGTCCGTGCCGGAGGTGCGCGAGTTCGTGGGCTCTGCGCAGTGGGTCGACGTCCACGAGGCGGTGCGCACCCAGTTCGTCTCCACCGCCGGGATGGGCCTCAAGGTGGTGGCGCCCGTGGCCGGGTTCGCCTGGCGGGACCCGGACGCCGGCGGCGAGGCCTCGCTGGGGTGGTACCGCGACGCCTGCGCCGCGCGCGGCGAGGAGCGCGACGCCGGCCGGGCGCGGATCCTGGCCTACAACGAGGACGACGTCCGCGCCACGCGCGCCGTCCGGGAGTGGATCGACCGTCGGGGGTGGTGAAACGATGTTGCGCCACCCCCTCCCCGGTAGGGGTGGCGCTCGAATCTGCTGTGGGGCAACATCTCTCGCTCAGGTAAGTATTATGTTATCAGCGAACTGTCAGGAAAGTGGAGTTTCCTGACAGGTGTCGATGCCGTCGGGAGGCGTAGGGGGTAGGGCTCCGAGCGGAGTGTGTGGTCCCGACCGTGAGCACCGCCCGACAGGGGCGCGGAATGCTCCTCGACGAACGACGAGCGTTCCGCCATCCGGGCTGGGAGGCTCATCACGAACACGTTCCACAAGTAGCTCATCGCCGTCGTCGCCACCTCGGCGCTCGTCGTCGCCGGGGGCCAGGCCCCGGCCAACGCCCAGAACGGCACCGCCACCCTCGGCGGCGCGGCCATCGCGCTGATGTTCGTCGGCGGGCTGGTCTTCGTCCTGTTCCCCGTCGCGGCGTCGGCCCACCTCGCCCACGACGGCTCGGTCGAGCTGCCCACCCCGCCCCCGCCGCCCACCATCCCCGGCAGCGAGGACCTGGTGCCGGTCGGCAGCGTCGAGATCCCGCCGATGTCGAACGAGGTCGAGGGCTTCATCCCTGCCGGTTCGCTCGGTCGCGAGGACGCCCCGCAGCCCGAGCCGGCCCCGGCGCCGGGGCCGGTCGATCCCAACGGGCGCGGCTGACCGCGCATCGGAAGAAGGAGAGAAGACGATGATGGGGCGCAAGATCCTCAAGCCGGTCGCGGTGATCTCCGTGGCGCTGCTCGTCGGTTCGATGGCACCGGCCACCGTGTCGGCGCAGGAGAGCCCGGTCGCAACCCTCAGCGTGTGGGCGATCCTCGCGATGATCACCGGCTCGCTGCTGTTGGTCGGCTCCGTCGCAGCGAGTGTGGACGCCGCGGACTGTGTTCCGGGGGAGTCGCTGGAGGTGCTCGTCTCGGGTCATGGCATCCAGGTCCCCGACCTGCCGCCGGAGGTCCAAGCGATGCTGCCCACGTGCGACGTGGACCGGCCCGCACTCCCGCAGCCCGAGCCGGCCCCGGCGCCGGGGCCGGTCGATCCCAACGGTCGCGGCTGACCGCGGTTCGCGGGTGCAACGGCGTTTCCGCCAGGGCCGGCCGGCCCTGGCGGAAACATTAATGTTCGGCAAGGTTCGTCGCGCCCTGCGAGGGGGCGGGGCGCGGCGAGCCGTTCCCTTCTCGGCTGAAACCCGCTGGTAACGGCGTTGTGCCGGTGGTGCGGTGTACACATTCCATGCGCGGGGAACTCCCGGTGCCGGCGGTGGTGATCCGACATCGGCCGTGGTTACGGTGGCCTGACCTGGTCCGACGGTGAGTTAAATGTCTTCTCACATGCGCAGAGTGACGGTATCCACACGTCGGGCGATAGGGAAGGTGAAGACCGAGGCGGGCCTGGTCCGCCTACGTCCAACTAGAGGGAGCTCACAGTGTCCACCAAGTACACCAAGGCAGCGTCCATCGCTGCCGCGTCGGCACTCGTCGTCGCCGGCGCACAGGGTGTGTCATCTGCGCAGCTCAGCGACGAGCTGCTCGAGACCGGGTCGTCCGCGGCGCTCCGGATCGCGGTGACCTCCACCGCCCAGGGCGGCGGGTCCCTCGACCCGGCCTCGCTCGAGCCGCTGTCGTCGGCCTCCGCGCCGGGTAACGGCCAGGAGCCGATCGACACGCAGTCGCTCCAGGCCGGGAGCGGCGAGGTCGAGAAGTCCGTCGAGGGCTCGCTGGATCGAGGTTCGTCGCTGCCGACCCCGCCGAGTGGCGGCATCCCGACCAACTCGCTCGAGGCCGGCAGCGACGCGCTCGAGACCGGCAGCGGCGAGGTCGAGAAGTCGGTGTCCGATTCCCTCGGCGGCGATTCTGCTCCGACGCCGGGTAGCGGGTCGATCAACACCGACTCGTTGAACGCCGGCAGCGGCGAGGTCGAGAAGTCTGTCGAGGGCTCGCTGGGTGCGGGCTCGGACTTCGGTTCGGTGATCGACCTCGCGATCGGTTCGCTGGCGATCCCGGGCGCTTCGCTCGGCGTGTTGTCGAGTGCCGTGCCG
>DUTZ01000532.1 GCA_012841845.1 Actinomycetales bacterium
AGGCCCTGGTACTGGTCGATCAGCGCGGCGACGCGGGTGCCGAAGCTGGCTCGGTCCTCGTCGGTCCACCAGTCCACGAGGTTGCCCTCGCCGTCGTACTTGGAGCCCTGGTCGTCGAAGCCGTGGCCGATCTCGTGGCCGATCACGGCGCCGATCGCGCCGTAGTTGGCGGCGTCGTCGGCGTCGACGTCGAAGAACGGCGGCTGGAGGATGGCGGCCGGGAAGACGATCTCGTTCATCACCGGGTTGTAGTAGGCGTTGACGGTCTGCGGGGTCATGTGCCACTCGCCGCGGTTGACGGGGCCGCCGAGCTTGCCCAGCTCGTAGGCGTGCTCGAACTCCGCGGACCGGCGCACGTTGCCCAGCAGGTCGTCGGGCCGCACCTCGAGCGCGGAGTAGTCGCGCCACTCGTCCGGGTAGCCGATCTTGGGCGTGAACCGCGCGAGCTTGGCCAGCGCCTTCTCCCGGGTGGCCGGGGTCATCCACGGCAGCCGCTCGATCGAGTACCGGTAGGCGTCGGTGAGGTTGTCGACGAGCTCCTCCATGCGCGCCTTGTGCCCGGGCGGGAAGTGGCGGGCCACGTACGCCTTGCCCACCTCCTCGCCGAGCGCGCCCTCGACGGCGCCGACGCCGCGCTTCCAGCGGGCCTTGATCTCCTCGGTGCCGGACAGGGTGGTGCCGTAGAAGCGGAAGTCCTCCTCGACGAGCGCCGACGGCAGGTAGGGCGCGCGGGAGCCGATGATCCGCCAGCGCAGCCAGTCCTGCCACGTCTCGAGCGGCTCGGAGTCCCACAGCGCGGCGACGGCCGTGAGGAAGTCGGGCTGCATGGCGACGAGCCGCCCGAACGTCTCCTCGGTGCCGCCGACCTCGCGCGCCCAGTCGTGCCACGGGAAGCCGGGCGCCAGCTCGGGCAGCTCGTCCCAGGTCACGGGGTTGTAGGTCTTGTCGGCGTCGCGGCGGGCCACCACGTCCCAGTGCGCGGCGGCGATCCGGGTCTCCAGCGCGACGATCCCCTCGGCGCGGCGGCGGGCCTCGTCGTCGTCGCCCCCGGAACCGTCACCGGCGCCCTCCCCGGTGCCCACCAGTCCGGCGAGCCCGAGCATCCGCGCCACGTGCGCCGTGTACTCCTCGCGGATCTCCGCGTACTGGTCCTCGCGGTAGAACGACTCGTCGGGCAGGCCGATGCCGTACTGCACCAGGTAGAGGATGTACTCGGTGGAGTTCTTGGCGTCGTTGTTGACGTAGGCGCCGATGAGCCCGGCCACGCCGACCCGCTCGAGCCGCGCCATGGCCAGCGCGAGGGCGTGGGCGTCGGCGGCGCCGTCGACCTCGGCGAGGTCCGGGGCGAGCGCGCCCACGCCGGCGGCCTCGACGGCGTCGGTGTCCATGAACGAGGCGTAGAAGGCGCCGATCTTCGAATCCACCGGCGCGTCGGTGATGATGTCGCGCACCCGCTCCTCGGACAGGTCGCGCAGGGCGAGGAAGGCGCCGTCGATCGGCCGGTCCGCGGGGATCACGTGCTCGCGGATCCACGTGCCGTTGACGTGGGTGTAGAGGTCGTCCTGCGGCCGCACCGCGGCGTCGACGTACTGCAGGTCCAGGCCGGAGGGGCGCGGGGTGCCGGTGGGGGTCTCGGTGACGGTCATGCGACCAGGTTACGGAAGGCGCGGGGCGCCGCCTCGGGGGTGACGACGACGAGGCCGACCACCCACCGACCGGTGAGCGTCCTAGACCATGCCGTGCCGGGCGTTGAACTTCTGCGCGCCCTGGTAGGCGTCGACCATTCCCCAGATCCAGAGGATCGGGTAGATGACGAACCCGATGATGATGGCCATCGACATGGCGGCGAAGAACGAGCCGACGAGGAGGCCGACGCCCTTGCCGGTCTCGCCGTTGAGGATGGTGCCCAGGCCCGGGAGGAAGAACGAGGCCAGCAGGCTGAGGGCCGGCTCCTTGCGGGCCACCGGCGGGCCGTACGGCTGCATCCCGTACTGCTGACCGTAGGCGGGCTGCATCCCGTAGCCCGGCTGGCCGTACTGCGCCTGGCCGTAACCCGGCTGGCCGTACTGCGTCTGGCCGTAGCCCGGCTGGCCGAACTGCGGCTGACCGTAGCCGGGCTGACCGTACGGCTGGTCGCCGTACGGTCAGCCGCTGTATCCCTCGTAGGGTTCCGGACTGGGCGGAGGCGTCGTCATGCCCCCAGGATATCCCCGGTCGCGCCCGGTTCTCGACCCGCGGTCCCGCGCCCGTCCCGCTCCCGCCGGCGGCGCGGCGTCAGCCCCGTGCCGTCATCCTCGGGCCGTCATCCCCGGCCGCGCCCAGATGTCGGCGCACTCGACGCAGGCGTCGTCGGCGACCACCCCGGCCCGCTGGAGCTGCGCGTACATCCAGCAGCCCAGGCAGAAGCCGAGCGCGGCCTCGGCCAGGGCGGCGGCCACGAGCACCCCGAGCAGCACGAGCCCGGCCGTGGTGAGGCCCGCGAGGAGCAGGCCGAGCACGATCGCCGACATGACCAGGCCGATCCCCTGCGCGAAGCGCTTGGGCCGGCCGGCGACGAGCTTCGGCTCGGCGGCCACGCGCGGCGCGAGGACGTGCACCGACAGGCGCCCGAACGGCGAGTACCGGGGGCCGCCGGCCACGCGGAGGACGAAGCCCACGACGAGCGCCACGGCCAGCCAGATCCGCACGGGCTCCGGGGAGAGCATCGTGGCCACGGCCAGCATCACGACCAGGGCCGCCGTGCAGCGGGCGGCGTGGTCGTTGACGACCTCCGGGAAGGCGAAGACCTCGCGCAGGCTCATGGGGCGTCTCCTCGATCGCGACACACGGTAGACCGACCTGTCTACGTCGTCGTCGATCCTACGCCCCGACCCCGCGCGGCGCCCAGCCGGACCTACTCCGCCGTGCGCACCAGGGCCTCCGCCACCGGCTCGTACCCGCCGGCCGCCATCCGGACGGTGCCGCGGCCACCGGTGAGCGCCCGCAACTGCGGCACGTACCGGAGCAGCTCGGCGGTGGGGACGGTCGCGGTGATCCGGCAGTGGCCGGCGGCGTCGTCCTCCGCGCCGTGGATCCGTCCGCGCCGGCCGCCCAGGTCGGCGAGCACGTCGCCCTGCGCCGTGGTGGGACAGTCCACCACGAGGTTCTGCACCGGCTCGAGCACCTGCGTGCCCGCGGACTCCAGCGCCGCGGTCAGGCCGAACGACGCGGCGGTCCGGAACGCCATGTCGGAGGAGTCGACGGAATGGGTCTTGCCGTCGACGGCCGCCACCACCAGGTCCACCACCGGGAAGCCCCGCGGCCCGCCCTTGGCCATGGCCTCCACGAGCCCCTTCTCCACGGCCTCGACGTACTGCCGCGGCACCGCGCCGCCCACGATCTCGTCGAGGAACGTCAGGCCGCTCCCCCGCTCGCCGGGCTCCACGCGCAGGCGGATCACCGCGAACTGGCCGTGGCCGCCGGACTGCTTCTTGAGCCGCCCCTCGGCCTCGGCGCGGCCGGCCGCCGTCTCGCGGTAGGCGATGCGCACCTCCTCCACCTCGACCCGCACCCCGTGGGCCCGCTCGAGCCGCTCGACCACCACGTCGAGGTGCACGTCGCCCTGCCCCAGCAGGACGAGCTGGCCGGTGTCGGCGCGCTGCTCCACCGCGAGCGACGGGTCCTCCGCCGTCATCCGGCGCAGCGCCTCGGGCAGCCGGTCGGCGTCGCCCCGCGCCCGGCCGCGCACCGCCCGCGCGTAGACCGGGGCCGGCACCCCGAGGTCCGCGAGCGTCACCGGTCGGCCCGGCAGGGCGAGCAGCGACCGCGTGGGCGAGTCCTCCAGCCGGCCCACCGCGCCGATCTCGCCGGCCTCCAGCCGGTCCACGTGCTCGGTGACCGCGCCGCGCATCCGCAGCAACTGCCCCAGCCGCTCGGCGTGCCCGGTCGAGGTGTTGACCAGCTCGTCGCCCGCCCGCACCGTCCCGGAGAGCACCTTGAACTGCGAGAGCCGGCCCACGTACTGGTCGGCCACCGTGTGGAACACCTGGAGCAGCGGCCCGCCGCCCGGGTCCGCCGGCACGCGCGTGAGCTCCCCGCCCACGAGCACCCCGGAGCCGCGCACCGCGGGCGACGGCCCCACCGCGCAGACCAGGTCCAGCAGGTGCCCGAGCCCCACCTCCTCGGTGGCCGAGGTCACGACGAGCGGGAACTCCTCCGACGCGGCCACCTCCGCCGCGAGCGTGCGCTCGACCTCCGCGGCGGTGAGCTGCTCGCCGTCGAGGTAGCGCTCGAGCTGCTCGTCGTCGGTGCCCGAGCCCACGATCTCCTCGACCACCGCGTCGTGGAACTCCGCATCCGCCGAGTCCAGCGTGCCGCGCACGCGGGTGAACCGCTCGCCGTCGGCGTCCGGGGCGTCCAGCGGCAGGACGTGCTCGCCGAAGGCCGCGCGGAGCTGGTCCAGGACGGCGTGGAAGTCGGCGCCCTTCTTGTCCTCCTTGGTGACGACGACGACCCGCGGCACCCCCAACTCCCGGCAGCGGCGCCACACGCGGCGCGTCCCGACCGTCGGGCCCTCGAGCGCCGACACGGCGACCAGCGCGAGGTCGGCCACCGTGAGCGCGGCGTCCACCTCGCCGGAGAAGTCCTCGTGGCCGGGGGTGTCGAGAAAGGTGAGCGCGTACGCCCGCCCCTCGTGTTCCCAGGTGAGCGGCACCGGGGTGGTGGTGAGGCTGATCCCGCGGCGCGTGGCCTCGGGCGAGGAGTCGGCGACCGTCGTGCCCGCCTCCACCGTGCCCGCGCGGTCGATCACCCCGGCCTTGTGCAGCAGCGCCTCGAGCAGCGTGGTCTTGCCGGCATCCGAGGCGCCGACGACGGCGACGGTGCGGATCCTGTCGGTGTTCGTGGACATGCTGCTCCTTCGCACGGTGCGGTGCCGACCAGCCTATTGCCGCGCGGGATGCCGCGATCCGGTTATCGTCGGGCCCATGCCCCCTGTTCTCCCCGCCGCGCGATCGCGTTCCGTGGCGCGTTCGCGTTCCGTGGCCGGATCGCGTCCCGTGGCCGTCGCCGCGCTCGCGGCCGCGCTGCTCGCCGGCGGGTGCGGGCAGCTGACCGTCGGG
>DUTZ01000533.1 GCA_012841845.1 Actinomycetales bacterium
GGCCGGCTCGTCGAGCGGCTCGCCGACTTCCGGTTCACCGACGCCGAGATCGACGTGGTGGCCGACGCCCTCGACCAGCGGACGGTGGACTGGCTGCGGAACTACCGCTTCACCGGACGGATCGACGGCTACCCGGAGGGCGAGCTGTACTTCCCGGGATCGCCGGTGCTGAGCATCCGGGGCGGGTTCGCCGAGTGCGTGGTGCTGGAGACCCTCGTCCTGTCGATCCTCAACCACGACTGCGCGATCGCCTCGGCGGCGGCCCGCATGACGGCGGTCGCCGGCGGGCGGCCGATCATCGAGATGGGGTCCCGTCGCACCCACGAGGAGGCGGCGGTCGCGGCCGCCCGCGCCTCCTATCTCACCGGCTTCGCCTCGACGTCCAACGTCGAGGCCACGCGCCGCCACGGCGTCCCGTCGGCGGGGACCTCCGCGCACGCCTTCACCCTCCTGCACACCGGCCCCGACGGGCCCGACGAGCCGGCGGCGTTCCGGTCCCAGGTCGCCACTCTCGGCGTGGACACCACGCTGCTCGTGGACACCTACGACATCACCCAGGGCGTGATCAACGCGGTCGAGGCCGCCGGCCCGGACCTCGGCGGCGTGCGCATCGACTCCGGGGACCTGGGCGTGCTGGCCCGGCAGGTCCGCGCGCAGCTCGACGGCCTCGGCGCCCGGTCCACCAAGATCGTCGTCTCGGGCGACCTCGACGAGTTCGCGATCGCCGCCCTGCGCGCCGAGCCCGTGGACGTCTACGGGGTGGGCACGCGGCTGGTCACCGGCTCGGGGGCGCCGACCGCCGGGATGGTCTACAAGCTCGTGGAGGTCGACGGCATCGCCGTGGCGAAGCGCTCCGCGCACAAGGAGTCGCTGCCGGGCGCCAAGCGGGCCATCCGCCTGCACCGTCGCTCGGGCACCGCCGTCGAGGAGGTCCTGTTCCCGGCCACCGGGCCCGCGCCCGCCCCCGACCCCGGGCTCACGGGGCGGGAGCTGCTGTGCCCGCTGGTCCGCGACGGCGAACCGGTCCCCGGCCTGCCGACCCTCGCCGCGTCGCGGGCCCACCACTCGGCGGCCATGGTCTCACTGCCCTGGGAGGGGCTGGCCCTGAGCGAGGGGGACCCCGCGATCCCGGTGCGGGTGGTCCCCCCGGCCGTCGGGAGGAGCACCCCCGGACGAAAGGACACGCCATGAACACCACCGGCGAGCGCACCCTCGTCGTCGTCGACGTCCAGAACGACTTCTGTGAGGGCGGCTCCCTCGCCGTCACCGGCGGCGCGGCCGTCGCCACGCGGATCGCGGCCCTCCTCTCGGGCGACCACGGCTACCGGCACGTCCTGGCCACCCGTGACCACCACGTCGACCCCGGGGACCACTTCTCCCCCGAGCCCGACTACGTGGACTCCTGGCCGCCCCACTGCGTGGCCGGCACGCCCGGCGCGCTGCTGCGCCCCGAGCTCGCCGACGTGACGTTCGACGCCGTTTTCGACAAGGGCGCCTATACCGCCGCCTACTCCGGCTTCGAGGGGGCCGACGCCGCCGGCACCGGACTCGGCGACTGGCTGGCCCGCCGCGGGGTCGACGCGATCGACGTCGTGGGGATCGCCACCGAC
>DUTZ01000534.1 GCA_012841845.1 Actinomycetales bacterium
GGGCGCCAGCCGGGTGAGCGCCGGCCACTGGCTCGACGCCGGTCGGCCGATCCCGCGGGCCGACGCCGTGTCCACGACCGTGGCCCTGTGCTGGGGCGGGCTGTCCAAGGTCCCGCGCCAGCCGGCGGGCCGGGACTAGGAGAGGAAGCCCACCTGGCGCGGCCGGGACTCGCCGATCTCCACGTAGGCGATCCGGGCGGTGGCCACGAGGTAGCGGCGGCCCTTCTCGTCGTCGAGCTCCAGGACGGCGCGCCCGTCCGCGGTGAGCGCGGCCTCGACGCGCTGCTGGACCTCCTCCGGGCTCATCGCCGTCTTGAACACGAGTTCCCGGTTGCTGTCCGCGATGCCGATCTTGACCTCCACGCGCATGCCCTCCTTCTCACCGGCGCGCCTCGCGCCGTCGCCTGTCCTTGCGTCGGCCCCAGGCTAGCCCGGCCCCCGTGGGACGCGTCGTCACGGGATAGGATGTGCACACGTCACCCCGGGGGGCCGCACCGTCGGCCGGGCCGGGCCGGACGTGGAAGTGTGCGCGCACCCGCTCGCCGCGGCCGAGCAGTTCACGGCCCCGACCTCCGCGCGCGAGACGAGAAAGGCTCCACCCTGTCCACCACAGATGTCACTACGACCGAGATCGACGGCATGGCCACGACGACCGCCGTCGTCGATGCCCCGTCCTCCGCCTCCTCCCCGAGCTTCGCCGAGCTGGGGGTCCGGCCCGAGATCGTCACCGCGCTGGAAGAGCGCGGGATCACCCACACGTTCGCGATCCAGGAGCTCACGCTGCCGCTGGCCCTCGCGGGCTCGGACCTCATCGGCCAGGCCCGCACCGGCATGGGCAAGACCTACGGCTTCGGCGTGCCCCTGCTGCACCGCGTCTCCACCGGTGAGGGCACCCGTGCGCTCGACGGCACGCCGCGCGCGCTCGTCATCGTCCCCACCCGCGAGCTGTGCCTCCAGGTCACGCAGGACCTCAAGATCGCCGCGACCGGCCTGAGCGCCACCACCGACTCCGGTACGCGCCCGCTCAAGGTGCTCTCCATCTACGGCGGCACCCCGTACGAGCAGCAGATCGAGGCGCTGGAGAAGGGCGTCGACGTGGTGGTGGGCACCCCGGGCCGCCTGCTGGACCTGGCCAACCAGGCCAAGCTCGTGCTGGGCAAGGTCGAGGTGCTCGTGCTGGACGAGGCCGACGAGATGCTGGACCTGGGCTTTCTGCCCGACATCGAGCGGATCCTGCGCATGGTCCCCGAGCAGCGGCAGACCATGCTCTTCTCCGCCACGATGCCCGGGCCGATCATCACGCTCGCCCGCACGTTCCTCACCAAGCCCACGCACATCCGGGCCGAGGCCGCCGACTCCGGCGCCACGCACGAGAACACCACGCAGCACGTCTACCGGGCGCATTCGCTGGACAAGCCCGAGGTGGTGGCCCGGATCCTCCAGGCCTCCGGCCGCGGCGCCACGATGATCTTCACCCGCACCAAGCGGACCGCGCAGAAGCTCGCCGACGAGCTCGCCGACCGCGGGTTCCGGGTGGGTGCCATCCACGGCGACCTGGGCCAGGTGGCCCGCGAGAAGTCGCTCAAGGCGTTCCGGACCGGGGACGTCGACGTCCTGGTGGCCACCGACGTCGCCGCCCGCGGCATCGACGTCGACGACGTCACCCACGTCATCAACTACCAGTGCCCGGAGGACGAGAAGACCTACGTCCACCGCATCGGCCGCACCGGCCGCGCCGGGCGCACCGGCGTCGCGATCACGCTCGTGGACTGGGACGACGTCCCGCGCTGGGGCCTCATCGACAAGGCCCTGGGCCTGGGCTTCGGCGAGCCCGTCGAGACCTACTCCACCTCGCCGCACCTGCGCTCCGACCTCGGCATCCCCGAGGGCGCGGGCGGGCGCGTCGGCGCCGCGACGGGCACCGGCTCGGGTCGGCGCCCCGCCGACC
>DUTZ01000535.1 GCA_012841845.1 Actinomycetales bacterium
CGTGACCGGATCCCACGGCTCGACCGGCGCGGGCCGCGCGGCGAGGCCGCGCAGGGCGGCGAGGTCGACGTGCTCCCCCACGATCCGCCCCATCTCCGCGACGGCGGCCTCGGCCCGTCCCGCGTGTTCGGCCACCGTGACGAGACCGAGGTGGCGCGAGGGCACCTCGAGACCGGCGTCGCGGGGCACCGCGCCGAGGACCGGCACGCCGGCGCTCTCGCACGCCGCGGTGAGGATCGCGGTGTGCCGCTCGGAGCCGACGCGGTTGAGGATCACCCCGGCTATGCGGGTGCCGGGGTCGTGGGTGGCCAGCCCGCGCACCACGGCGGCCAGGGTCTGGGAGTAGCCGCGGACGTCCACCACCAGTACCACCGGCAGACCGAGCAGTCCCGCGACGTGCGCGGCGCTGCCCGGCGGGACCACCGCGGCGGCGGGGTCGGCGTCGTCCACCCGTCCGTCGAAGAGCCCCATGGCGCCCTCGACCACCCCGACGTCGCAGCCCGCCGCTCCATGGGCGTAGAGGGGCGCGATGCGACGGTCTCCCACGAGCACGGGGTCGAGGTTCCGGCCCGGGCGGCCGGTGGCCAGGGCGTGGTAGCCGGGGTCGATGTAGTCCGGCCCCACCTTGAACGGGGCCACCGCCGCGCCGCCCGCGGCGAGCGCGGCCATGAGTCCGGTGGTGACGGTGGTCTTGCCGGACCCGGAGGAGGGGGCGGCGACGACGAGGCCGGGCGCGGCCGGGATCACCACTCGATCCCGCGTTGGCCCTTACGGCCCACCTGCATGGGGTGCTTGACCAGGGTCATCTCGGTGACGAGGTCGGCGGCCTCGACGAGTGCGGGCGACGCGTCGCGGCCGGTGATCACCACGTGCTGCCGCCCGGGCCGGTCACGCAGCACCTCGACCACCTCGTCGACGTCCACCCAGCCCCACTTGAGCGGGTAGGTGAACTCGTCGAGCACGTAGAGGTCGTGCGCCTCGGACTCCAGGCGGCGCCGGATCTCCGCCCAGCCCTCGGCCGCGTCGGCGGCGTGGTCCTCCTCGGTGCCGGACTTGCGGCTCCACGACCAGCCGGAGCCCATCTTGTGCCATTCGACCGGCCCGCCCATCCCGGTCTCCTCGTGGATCCGGTCGAGGGCGCGGAACGCCTCCTCCTCGCCCACCTTCCACTTGGCGCTCTTGACGAACTGGAACACGGCGATCGCGAAGCCCTGGTTCCAGCCGCGCAGCGCCATGCCGAACGCGGCCGTGGACTTGCCCTTCCCGGTGCCGGTGTGGACCGCGGTGATCGGCAGGTTGCGCCGCTGCCGTGTGGTGAGTCCGTCGTCGGGGACGGAGTCCGGGTCGAGCTTTCCCTGGGCCATGGGCGCGAGTCTAGCCAGGCGGCCGCGGCGCACGGCGGGCCCGCGTCGGGGTGCTCAGGCGGCGCGGACGATCCGGGCGACGGTGTCCTCGGCGAGCTGGTCCAGCGCGATCACCTCGGCGCCGAGCTCGCGGGCCAGGGTCGC
>DUTZ01000536.1 GCA_012841845.1 Actinomycetales bacterium
CACGGGCTCGCTGGCCTGGTCGCCACGTACGAGGCGAGCCGCGCCGGCAAGAAGGTGCTGGTGGTGGACCAGGAGAACGAGAAGAACCTCGGCGGCCAGGCCTACTGGTCCCTCGGCGGGCTGTTCATGATCGACACCCCGGAGCAGCGCCGCATCGGCATCCACGACTCGCTGGACCTGGCGTGGCGGGACTGGCTCGGCTCGGCGGACTTCGACCGCCCCGAGGACGAGCTGCCCCGGCAGTGGGCGCGCGCCTACGTCGAGTTCGCGGCGGGGGAGAAGCGGCGCTACCTGCACGAGCTGGGCCTGCGGATCATCCCCACCGTCGGCTGGGCCGAGCGCGGCGGCGGGGAAGTGGACGGTCACGGCAACTCCGTGCCGCGCTTCCACGTGACGTGGGGGACCGGACCCGAGGTGGTGCGCGTGTTCGAGGAGCCCGTGCGCGCGGCCGCCGCCGAGGGCCGGGTGCGCTTCGCGGTGCGGCACCGGGTGGACGAGATCGTGGTCGAGGACGGTCGCGCCGTGGGCGTCCGCGGCGCCACGCTCGTGCCGTGCGATCTCGACCGCGGCGTGGCCTCACCGCGCGAGGAGACCGGGACCTTCGAGTTCCGGGCCGGGGCCGTGCTCGTCTCCTCAGGCGGCATCGGCGGCAACCCCGACCTGGTGCGGCGGTACTGGCCCACCGACCGGCTCGGCGAGGTCCCCACGGACCTCATCGTGGGCGTGCCCGAGCATGTCGACGGCCGGATGCTGGAGATCTCCGGCGCGGCCGGCGCCAGCCTCATCAACCGCGACCGGATGTGGCACTACACCGAGGGCGTGGCCAACTTCGCCCCCATCTGGCCCTCGCACGCCATCCGGATCATCCCCGGCCCCTCGACGTACTGGCTCGACGCCCACGGAGAGCGGATCCCCGTGCCGCTGTTCCCCGGCTTCCACACCACGGCCTCGATCAAGGCGATCCGCGCCACCGGGTACGACTACTCGTGGTTCGTGCTCGACTCGGCGATCGCAGAGAAGGAGTTCGTCCTGTCCGGGTCCGAGCAGAACCCGGAGATGACGGACAAGGAGCTCAAGAAGTTCGTCTCCCGCGCCAAGAAGGGGCTGCCGCCGTCGATCGGCGCGTTCGCCGAGAAGGGCGTGGACTGGGTGGTGGCCGACACCCTCGAGGAACTGGTCGCGGGTATGAACGGGCTCGTCCGCGAGGGCGAGCCGCAGCTGGACGTGGAGAAGGTCCGCGAGTTCGTGCTGTCGATGGACGGACAGATGGACAACGCCTTTGCCAAGGACGCCCAGGTGCAGGCCATCCACAACTCGCGGCGGGTGCTCACCGACAAGCTCACCCGCCTGGCCAAGCCGCACAAGCTGCTCGCCGACTCCGGGCCGGGGAAGGGCTCGGCCGCCGGCTCGGGCGGGCCGCTCATCGCCGTCAAGGTGCACCTCATGACCCGCAAGACCCTGGGCGGCATCGAGACCACGTTGGACTCGCAGTGCGTGCGCCCCGGCGGCGAGCCGTTCCCAGGCCTCTACGCGGCGGGCGAAGTCGCCGGCTTCGGTGGCGGCGGCGTCCACGGATACAACGCGCTCGAGGGGACGTTCCTCGGCGGCTGCATCTTCTCGGGGCTCAAGGCCGGGCGGGCGATGGCGCGCGAGGTCTGACGTGCACGCCGGGGCGCGAGCTCGTGTGCCCCGGTTACCGGGCGAGGCGTTCGAGCAGCGGCGCGTAGCGCATGACCGCCTCCCTGGCCGCGGTACGCACCTCGAGGTCGTGCGCCGGTCCGGACGGCCGGCGGCGATTCCCGCGATTCGTTGCCTCCTGCTCGGGCGCCTCGCCTTGTGCCCGGGTGGAGTGGGGATTCCTCGCCATGGTGGTCAGGGTATCCGGGGAGTCGACGGCGGACATGACCGTCCGTGATCAGCCCGCGGACGCCACGGCCAGGGGGAGCACGGCGTCGGCCCCGACGGACCGGAGGTGCCGGGCCGCCTCCGTGACCGTCCAGCCGGTGCCCACGGTGTCCGCGACGAGCAGAGCCGTGCCCTCGGCGGCGCCGTCCGGCCCGCCGAACGTGCCCCACAACTGCGCCACGCGGTAGGCGGAGTTCTGCGCGGACACCGGCGGCAGGGCCGGGTCGCGGTCGACCTCGCCGAGGTAGTCCATCCGGCCGATCTCGGCGAGCCGGCGCGCGAGGCTCTGCACCAGTAGAGGGCGCACTCCGCTCGTCAACGCGGCGACTCCCGCGGGACGCTCCTCCCAGCCCCACTCGCGCAGGACCGGGACGCAGGCGTGGACCAGCCAGTCGGGGGCCTCCTGGTCCGGTTCGGCGAGCAGCCCGCGGATCCGCTGCCCCAGGCCGAGGTCGGTGAGCCGGGCCAGCGCCCGCCCCTCGGCCGGGCCGTCGGAGATGCGGCCCTTGAGCGGGACGTCCAGCCGGGCGAGCCCGGTGGGCCACTGCCTGCGGGGCGCGACCACCACGCCGGGCCGCTCGAGCGCCTCCCGGGCACGGGTGAGGGCGCCGTCGTCGACGGCGGTGTCCCGCCGCTCCCCGGTGCAGTTGTCGCAGCGCCCGCAGCCGCCGGAGGCGGGGTCGAGCGTCGGGTCGTCGAGCTGGCCGCGCAGGTACTCCATCCGGCAGCCGTCGGTGCGCTCGTAGGTGAGCATCGCCTGCTGCTCGGCCAGCCGCGCCTCGGCCAGGTCCGCGTACCGCTCGGCGTCGTACTCCCAGGGCTCGCCGGTGGCGATCCAGCCGCCGCGGACGCGTTGGACGGCGCCGTCCACGTCGAGCACCTTGAGCACCATCTCCAGGCGCGTGCGCCCCAGGTCCACAGCCGGTTCGAGGGCCTGCGTGGACTGCGGACGGTCGGGCTCGAGCGCGCCGAGGACCCGCCGCACCACGTCCTCTCCCGGGAACGCCAGGGAGGCGAAGTGGTTCCAGATGGCGCGGTCCTCGGGCCCGGGCAGCAGCACCACCTCGGCGCGGTCGGCGGCACGGCCCGCGCGGCCGATCTGCTGGTAGTAGGAGATCGGCGACGGCGGCGCGCCCAGGTGCACCACGAAGCCCAGGTCCGGCTTGTCGAAGCCCATGCCCAGCGCCGAGGTGGCCACCAGCGCCTTGACGTCGTTCGCCAGCAGCGCCGCCTCGAGCTCCTCGCGCTCGGCGGCGTCGGTCCGGCCGGTGTAGGCGCGGACGCGGTGGCCGGCCGAGGCCAGCAACTCCGCCATGTCCTCGGCCGCGGCCACGGTGAGGCAGTAGACGATCCCGCTCCCGGGCAGGTCCTCGAGGTTCTCCAGCAGCCAGGCGGCGCGGCGCTCCGAGTCCGCGATGTCCACCACCGACAGGCGCAGCGACTCCCGGTCCAGGCCGCCGCGTAGCACCAGCGTGTCCGTCCCGTGGGCGCCCACGCCGAGCTGCGCGGCCACGTCCCGCACCACGCGGTCGTTCGCGGTGGCGGTGGTGGCCAGCACGGGCACGCCCTCGGGCAGGTCCGCGAGCAGTGTACGGATACGCCGGTAGTCGGGCCGGAAGTCGTGCCCCCAGTCCGACACGCAGTGCGCCTCGTCCACCACCACGAGCCCGGCGTCGGCGGCGAGCGCGGGCAGCACGGTGTCCCGGAAGTCCGGGTTGTTGAGCCGCTCCGGGCTCACGAGCAGCACGTCGACCTCGCCCGCGCGGACGGCCTCGCGCACCGCGTCCCACTCGGTCATGTTGGCCGAGTTGATCGTCGCCGCCCGCACGCCCGCCCGCGCGGCCGACTCCACCTGATTGCGCATGAGCGCGAGCAGCGGCGAGACGATCACCGTGGGGCCCGCGCCGGACTCGCGCAGCAGACGCGCGGCGATGAAGTACACCGCCGACTTACCCCAGCCGGTCCGCTGCACCACGAGCGCGCGGCGGCGGTCCACGACCAGGGCCTCGATGGCCGTCCACTGGTCCTCGCGCAGCCGGGCGCCGGGCCCGGCGAGGGCCGAGAGCAGCTCGTCGGCGCGGGCGCGCAGCGCGTCGCGGTCGGGCAGGGCCGGGGCGGGGGAGCTCATGGGACCCATCGTGCCCGAGGGGTCGGACATCGCAGGCCCGCGACGAGGCCCCGTGGGCCACGGCCCGCCTCGTCGTCGTCACCTCCGGCCCCGGCGCCGTGTCGTACCCCGGGGCCATACTGGCCCCATGACCCGAACGTGGAAGCAGATCGTCGAGGCCGACCCCGAGCACTCCCGCAGGTACGCGCAGCGGTGGGACGACATGGTGGCCGAGGGCGTGGACATCGACGGCGAGGCGCGCCTCATCGACGCGATGGCCGCCCGCGGGTCCCGGATCCTCGACGTGGGCTGCGGGCAGGGGCGGACGGGCGCCTACCTCGCCGCCTGTGGCCACCGCGTGACCGGCGTCGACCTCGACCCGCACCTCATCGACCGGGCGCGGCAGGCCTGCCCCGACGCGACGTGGGAGGTCGCGGACCTCGCCTCGGACGGCTGGGCACCGGGGCCGTTCGACCTCGCCGTCTCGGCGGGCAACGTCCTGGCCTTCGTGGACCCCGCCGAGCGGGGTGCGGTGCTGCGCAACCTCGCCGCGCGACTGGCGCCGGTGGGGGAGGGTGACGACGAGGCCGGCCGCCTCGTCGTGGGGTTCGGCCTCGACCGCGGCTGGACCCGCGAGGACTTCGAGCGCGACGCCGCCGCCGCCGGGCTCCGCGTCGAGCAGCGCTTCTCCACGTGGGACCTGCGGCCGTTCACCGACGAGGCCGGCTTCCTCGTCGCCGTGCTCCTGCGGGCGTGACCGGGTCGGCCCCTCGGTGACGCGGTTGGTGGTGACGCGGTCGGTTCAGCGGCAGCAGTTCGGGTCGAGGGCGGCGCGGAGGGCGTCGAGAGCGGTGCCCCGTGCCCGATGGAAGACACTCATGCCGCGCCGCTCCGACTCGATCATCCCTGCCTCGCGCAGGCGTCCGAGGTGGTGACTCGTCGTGGATTCGGCGACTCCCACGGCGGAGGCGAGATCACCCGTGCGCATCTCGCCGGCATCGGCCGTGAGCAGGAGCGACATCAGTCGGATACGGACGGGGTCGGCCAGGGACTTGAGGCGCGTCGCGACCTCCACGGCGTCGTCGTGGCCGATCGGAGCCTCGGAGACCGGCGCGCAGCACACCGGTGAGCTGGCGTCGACGACGGGCAGGGCCTTGGGCATACCACCGATCCTAGGGCAGGATATTGACGGATATCGAAATGGCTGGTTTTCTGGGCGTTGGTAATTCGATATCAGTCGAAGAGGTAGGGGTTCCCGCCATGTCCCGAGTCCAGCTCGCCCTCAACGTCGACGACGTCGACGAGGCCGTCGCGTTCTACTCGACCCTGTTCGGGGTCGCGCCCGCCAAACGCAAGCCCGGGTACGCCAACTTCGTGGTGGAGCAGCCGCCGCTCAAGCTGGTGCTGCTCGAGAACCCCGGCGAGGGCGGCACGCTCAACCACCTGGGCGTGGAGGTCGCCTCCAGCGCCGAGGTCCACGCGGAGATCGCCCGCCTCACCGACGCCGGGGTGTTCACCGACGAGGAGATCGGCACCACCTGCTGCTTCGCCACGCAGGACAAGGTGTGGGTGACCGGCCCCGGCGGCGAGCGGTGGGAGGTCTACACCGTGCTCGAGGACGCCGAGACCTACTACGGGGAGCCGGCCGCCCCCGAGCCCCCGAGGGGCCCGGCGGACCCGATCGCCGAGCCCGCGGCGGGCCGGGGAGGCGAGACCTGCTGCACGTGAGGTGACGGCCCGCGGCACCAGGCGAGCCGTGCACACTGGTCGGCATGAGCGCACACGAGTGGACCGTCGACGACGTTCCGGAGCAGACCGGCCGCACGATCATGGTGACCGGCGGGACGAGCGGCATCGGGCTGGAGGCCGCCCGGGTGTTCGCCGCCCGCGGCGCCCACGTCGTACTGCCGTCGATCACCCGGGCCGAGGGCGAGGCGGCGGCCGCGGAGATCGGCGGCTCGACCGAGGTCCACGAGCTCGACCTGGGGGACCTCGCCGCGGTGCGGGCCTTCGCCGCGGCCTACACCGGCCCGATCGACGTCCTGCTCGACAACGCCGGGCTCATGAGCAAGACCCGCCGCGAGACCGCCGACGGCTTCGAGTTGCACCTGGGCGTCAACGTCCTCGGCCCGTTCCTGCTCACCGAACTGCTGCTGCCGCGGATCGCCGACCGGGTCGTCATCACCTCGTCGATGTCGCACGCGGCGGCCCGGCTGGACCTCGACGACCCCCACTTCCGGCACCGCCGCTTCTCGATGGCCGCCGCCTACGCCGAGTCCAAGCTCGCGTGCATGCTGTGGGGCCTGGACCTCCAGGAACGGCTCCGCGGGGCCGGATCCGACGTGCGGGTGCAGCTCGCGCATCCCGGTTTCGCCTCCACCTCGATCCTCGACCCCACGCCGTTCCCGCCGGTCAACGCGGTGCTCAACGTGATCAGCCGCCGGATCGTCCCCACCGCGGCCGACGGGGCCCGTCCGCTGCTGTACGCGGCCACGGCCGACCTCCCGGCGTGCTCCTACGTCGGGCCGACCGGCTGGCGGCAGATCTCCGGCACCCCCGGCATGTGCGACCGCGCGCCGCAGGCATGGGACCGGGACCGGGCGCGGCAGTTCCGCGAGTTCGCCGTGCGGGAAACGGGGGCCGAGCCGGCGGTCTGAACGCCGCCCGCGGCCCGCCCGCGACGGGCGTCGGTAAGCTGGCGGGCATGACCACCAGCTCCCTCGATGCCCCCGACACCACGGACCAGGGCGCGGCCGACCCGGTGCGCGACGCCGTGTACGAGGCCGCGCGCCGGGCGCGGACGGCCTCGCGCGAGCTGGCCCTGCTCACCGCGGACCGCAAGAACGCCCTCCTCCTCGCCGCCGCGGACGCCCTCGTCGCCGCGCGGGTGGACATCCTCGAGGCCAACGGGCGGGACATCGACGAGCAGACCGCCGAGGGCACCGGCGAGGCGATGCTCGACCGGCTCCGGCTCACCGAGGACCGGATCGACGGCATCGCCGGCGGTCTGCGCCAGGTGGCCGCGCTGCCCGACCCGGTCGGCTCGGTGACCCGCGGCACCACGCGCCCCAACGGCCTGCAGCTGCGTCAGGTGCGGGTGCCGCTCGGCGTGGTGGGCATGATCTACGAGGGCCGGCCCAACGTCACCGTCGACGCCTTCGGCCTGGCGTTCAAGTCCGGCAACGCCGCCCTCCTGCGCGGCTCGCGCTCGGCCCGCCACTCCAACGAGGCGCTCGTCACGGTGCTCCGCAGGGTGCTCGCGGAGCACGGTCTGGCCGAGGACGCGGCACAGCTCCTGCCGTCCGAGGACCGCTCATCGGTCACCCACCTCATCCAGGCGCGCGGCCTGGTGGACGTGGTGATCCCCCGCGGCGGCGCCGGGCTCATCCAGGCCGTCGTGGAGAACGCCAAGGTGCCGGCCATCGAGACCGGCACCGGCAACTGCCACCTCTACATCCATGGGGACGCGGACCTCGACGAGGCGATCGAGATGCTCCTCAACGGCAAGACCCGCCGCTGCAGCGTGTGCAACGCCACCGAGACGGTCCTGCTGGACGCCGCGCTCGGCGACGCCGCGGTCGACCGCGTGGTGGGCGCGCTGCAGACCGCCGGCGTCACGGTCCACGGCGACCGCGAGGGGCTCGTCCCCGCCGACGACACGGACTGGGGCGAGGAGTACTTGAGCATGGACATCGCGCTCAAGGTCGTGGACGGCGTGAGGGAGGCGATCGACCACATCGCCCGCTGGTCCTCCGGGCACACCGAGGCCGTGGCCACCCGCAGCATCGAGGTGGCCGACGAGTTCTGCGCCCGGGTCGACGCGGCCGCGGTGATGGTCAACGCCTCCACCGCGTGGACCGACGGCGAGATGTTCGGCTTCGGCGCCGAGATCGGCATCTCCACCCAGAAGCTCCACGCCCGCGGCCCGATGGGCCTGGAGGAGCTGACCAGCACCAAGTGGATCGCCCACGGCAAGGGACACGTCCGTCCCTGATCCGGACCGGCGACCCGGACCGGCGACGAAGGAGCATTCATGGACCGATCCCGACCCGAGCAGCGCCCCGTCTTCGAGAGCATCGACCACGTGATCGAGGCCCTCGGCGACCAGGGCTACCTCGCGGACCGCTCCACCGCGACCGTGGTGTACCTGGCGGACCGGCTGGGCAAGCCGCTGCTCATCGAGGGGCCGGCGGGCGTCGGCAAGACCGAGCTGGCCAAGGCCGTGGCCGGTGCGACCGACGCCGAGCTCATCCGCCTGCAGTGCTACGAGGGCGTCGACGAGGCGCGGGCGCTGTACGAGTGGAACCACGCCAAGCAGATCCTGCGCATCCAGGCCGGGCAGGGCGAGGGCTGGGACTCGACGCGCGACGACGTGTTCTCCGAGGAGTTCCTCCTCTCGAGGCCGCTGCTCACCGCCATCCGGCGCAGTGACCCGACCGTCCTGCTCGTGGACGAGGTGGACAAGGCGGACATCGAGATCGAGGGGCTGCTGCTGGAGGTGCTCAGCGACTTCGCCGTCACCATCCCCGAGCTCGGCACCATCGAGGCCACGCGCAAGCCGTTCGCCGTGCTCACCTCCAACGCCGCGCGCGAGCTGTCCGAGGCGCTCAAGCGGCGCTGCCTCTACCTCCACCTGGACTTCCCGACGCCCGAGCTCGAGCGCCGGATCCTCGCCTCGCGGGTGCCCGAGCTCGACGACCGGCTGGCCGAGCAGCTCGTCCGCGTGGTGGGGGTGCTGCGGGCGATGGCGCTCAAGAAGGTGCCCAGCGTGTCCGAGACCATCGACTGGGGCCGCACCCTCGTCGCGCTGGGGCTCGACACGATCGACGACGAGACCGTGCTGCAGACCCTCGGCGTGGTGCTCAAGCACCAGTCCGACCAGCTGCGCGCGGCGGCCGAGCTGCGGCTCAACTAGGGAGCGGGCGATGGCCGTTCAGGGCGGGATCCCGGCGCACCTCGTCGACTTCGTCGAGGCCCTGCGCCGCAAGGGCATCCCCGTGGGGCCGAGCGAGGCGGTGGACGCCGCCGCCGCGATGCTCCACGTGGACCTGCTCGACCGGCAGGCGCTGCGCGAGGCGATGGCCTCGACGATCCTCCACAAGCCCACCCACCGCGGCGTCTTCGACCAGCTCTTCGACCTGTGGTTCCCGGCCGCGGTCGGCGGCCACCACCCCGGCGAGGTGGCGGAGCTCGAGGTGGAGATCCCCACGAACCCGGACGGCTCTGTGGACCCCGAGGCGCTCAACCGGCTCATCGCGGACCTGCTGCTCGAGGACACCGAGGAGTCCAGGGCCAAGGCGCGGGCGCTGGCCGAGCTGCTCGTCGAGCAGCTGGGCAGCTACGACTCGGTCAACGGCCAGCGCTTCTCGGCCTACCAGGCGCTGAGCCCGCTGGACACCAACTCGATCATGCAGCGGATCCTCGACGGCCTCCTCGGCGCGGACCCCTTCGACCCCGACGGCGCGAAGCGGCACGCGGAGAAGACCGCGGCCGCCAACTCGGCCGCCGACATGGTGCGCGGCTTCCTGCGCGAGGTGGCCGACGAGACCC
>DUTZ01000537.1 GCA_012841845.1 Actinomycetales bacterium
GGTCGGCGGCCGCGCGGCCGATGAGCGTGCGGACCCGCTCGACCTGCCGGTCGTACAACTCGTGCCGGCCGAGCTGGGCGGCGATTTCGGCGTCGAAGGCGGCCACGGACTCGGGCTCGCGGGCCATCGCCCGCAGGACGTCCAGGGCGATGACGTTGCCCGAGCCCTCCCACACGGCCAGCACGGGTTGCTCGCGGTAGCGGCGGGCCAGCGGGAACGCCTCGGTGTAGCCGTTGCCGCCCAGGCACTCGAGCGACTCGTAGGCGTGGTTGGGCCCGCGCTTGCACGTCCAGTACTTGGCCACGGCGGTGGCGAGGCGGCGGAAGGGGGCCTGGTGGTCGTCGTCGTAGGCCGCGGCCAGGCGCAGCGCCGTCCAGGTGGCGGCCTCGGCCTCGAGCTGCAGGTCGGCGAGAACGCCGCGCATCGCCGGCTGGTCGATGAGCGTCGCCCCGAACGCCGCACGGTGCCGCGCGTGCCACGCCGCCTCGGCGACGCCCTGCCGCATGCCGGTGGCCGCGCCGAGCACGCAGTCCAGGCGGGTGCGGCCCACCATCTCGATGATCGTGCGCACGCCGCGACCGGGCTCGCCCACCATCCGGCCGAGCGTGCCGTCGAACTCCACCTCCGAGGAGGCGTTGGACCTGTTGCCCAGCTTGTCCTTGAGCCGCTGCACGAGGAACGGGTTGCGCTCGCCGCCGGGCAGGACGCGGGGGACGAGGAAGCAGCTCAGCCCCTCCGGCGCCTGTGCCAGGACGAGGAACGCGTCCGACTGCGGCGCCGAACAGAACCACTTGTGACCGCGGAGCACGTGGTAGCCGTCGCCGGCCGGCTCGGCCGTGGTGGTGTTGGCGCGGACGTCCGAGCCGCCCTGCTTCTCGGTCATCGCCATCCCGAAGATCACGCCGTCCTTGGTGGCGGGGTCGCGCAGCTCCGGGTCGTACACGGTGGACAGCAGCCCGGGCTCCCACTCGGCCGCCACCTCCGGGCTCAACCGCAGCGACGGCACCACGGCGTGCGCCATGGAGATCGGGCAGCCGTGGCCGGACTCGATCTGCGAGACCAGCATGAACCCGGCGGCGCGCTCCACGTTCGCCCCCGGCCCCGGGTGGGCCCACGCGCTCGTGTGCAGCCCCTGCTCCACGGAGTACCGCATGATCCGGTGGTAGGCGGGGTGGAACTCGATCTCGTCCACCCGGTGGCCCCAGCGGTCGTACGCGTGGTGCACGGGCGTGATCGTGTTGGCCAGTTCGGCGTCGTGCTGGTACTCCGCCGTCCCCACGTGCCGGCCGATCCGGTGCAGCATCTCGGCATCGGCGAGCGGCGCGAACACGCCCACCGCCTCGACGAGCGCGGTGTTGGTCCCGTATTCGTCCACGTCCACGCGCGGCGGGGCCTGGTTGAGCACCTCGTGGGTGGAGCCGGCGCGGCGGGCCGACGGGGGAGTGGAGAGCGTCATCCGGGGCCTCCTGCGGCTCAGGCCTTGAAGTACATCAGCTGGTTGCTCGTGGCGAGCAGCGTGCCGTCGCGGCCCCAGAGCCGCGCGGACTCGTCATGGTAGTTGCCGTGGAAGCGGTGCGAGTGCACGGCGCCGAGGAGGAAGTCCGAGCCCTGCGCCGCGATCTCCTCGGCCGTGGCCAGGTAGTGGATCGTCAGCGTCACGGTCCCGGCGGGGACCGCCCGGGCCAGCCGGAGAAAGGACCGGGGATAGAACGAGTCGCACATCGCGGTGAGCGCGAGGTGGTCGACGGGCCTGCCGGCCGCATCGCGGATCCACATCGTCGTCGTCGACTCCGCTGCCCCCTCCCCACCCTCCTCGGGCATGGGGCCGTCGGCGAAGCGCATGTCGTAGTTCTCGACCCACCGCACCGAGCGCTCCGCCGAGGCGCGGGGGAGGTCCTCCGGCGCGGGGACCGGCGGCGGCCCCGCCTCGGTGTCCGACCACGTCTCGCGACGCAGGGCGGTGAGGACGGTCGCGGTGGTCACCACCTCCTCGCCCTGCCGCATCTCCAGCGACCAGTGCTGGTTGGAGCGGTTGGTCCGCACCGGGCGCACGGCGACCTCGAACGCGCCGGGCGCCACCGGCCCCGCGAAGTTGATCGTGAGCGCCAGCGGGTCGCCGTGCCGCTCCGGGTGCCGCAGCACCGCCTGCAGCAGCGTGGCCGCGGTGATGCCGCCGAAGGGGCCCACCATGTTGGACCAGGCGTCGTCGGTGTGGCCGCGCAGGAGGCCCTCGCCGAGGGGCTCGAGCGCTACTGCGCGGTCGAGGGGATGAGTGGTCTCGGTCACGCCGCCCACGCTACCCAGTCGGTCCGACACGGCCGCCGGGAACCGACCCCTGCGCCTCATGCGACACTCCCGCCCCGCCGGCCACGACTTCGGATGCGGGAGCGCTCAGGTGATGTTTACGTGGGACTCAGCGTCGCACCTCCCGTGAGAGTCCCGGGCTGCGCGGCGACGCCGGGAGGCGCCCGAGATGGCCACGAGACGCACGCTCGTCCGACCCCTGCTCGCGGCGGTGCTCGCCGCCGTGCTCGCGCTGGGCGGGCTGCTCGCCACGGGGGCACGGACCCCCGCCGCGGCGGCGCCGACCATCACCCCGGACCGCGTCTTCACCCCGTTCATCCAGGACACGATCCGCGACGGCCGGCTCGCCTCCCCCGACGAGCTGCTGCCCACGCTGCCGCGCGACGACCCCTTCTACCGGCCGCCCGAGGACCTCGACCCGCACACGCCGCACGGCACGCTGCTGCGCGCCCGGCCCGTGCAGATCCAGTACCTCGCCGTGCAGCCCGCGCACATCCGCGCCTGGCAGCTGCTCTTCGTCTCCACCGACCTCGACGGCCGGGCCCGCCCGGTGAGCGGGCTGCTCATGATCCCCGACACCGCCCCGGCCGACGGCCCGCGCAGCCTCGTGGGCTACGTCGAGGCCAACGACAGCCTGGCCGACGGCTGCAACCCGAGCTTCCAGTGGACCGGCGGCGACCAGATCGACCCGGCGCTCGCCTCCGCGATGGGCCCCGTGGCCCAGATGTTCAGCGACGGCCACGCCGTGATGATGTCCGACTACGTCAACGACGGCGAGCCCGGCCCGCACCCGTTCTCGGTGAGCAGCCTCTCGGGGCCGTCGGTCCTCGACGGGCTCACCGCGGCCATGCAGATCGAGGAGGCCCGCCTCGCGCCCGACATCCCGATCGGGCTCTTCGGCATCGCCGGCGGCGGCGTCGCGGCAGGCGCCGCGGCCGAGCGGGCGGCCGAGTACGCGCCGCATCTCAACATCCGTGGAACCGTGCTGCAGGCGATGGTGGTGGACCCCGCGTCGTTCGAGCGCACCGCGGACGGCGGGATCGGCGCCGGCTTCGTCTTTGCCAACGCCCTGGGCTACGCCGCCGGCTACCCCGAGGACATCGACCTGGACGCCGAGCTCACCCCGGCCGGCAAGGCGCTCGCCGACGTGTTCCACCGCTCCTGCCAGGCCGTCTACCTGGGCACGCCGTTCGTCCCGCTCGGCGCCTTGTTCGTCAACGGCCGGCCGGCGGACAACCCGGCGTTCCGCCGCGCCTACGAGGAGAACAGGCTGGGGCAGGGCATCCCCAACGCGCCCGTGCTCATCAGCTCGTGCCGTGACGACTTCCTGGTGCCGTACCGCGACGCCGAGAATCTCGGCAACTACTACAGGAGTGGTGGCACTGACGTGACGTTCGAGCCCTCCGGGTGCTCCCTTGGCGACGTGCTCTCCGACCCGTACAAGGCGGGCACGGAGCTGTTCGGCATGCAGACCGTCCCGTGGCTCACGGAGAAGCTCCGGTGACGGGGGTGATGACGGCGAGGCGTGCGGTCGCCGCGGCGGCCCTCACCGGCGCGCTGACCGCGGGCCTCGCGCAC
>DUTZ01000538.1 GCA_012841845.1 Actinomycetales bacterium
GCCGCGGCCAGCCCGGCCCGCGGGTCGCCCACGCGTCGCGCGGTGATCGGCACGTCCGGCCGGCGCTCGCGCCATCGGCCGAGCCACTTGTCCGGCTGCACGCCGGGGACGTAGCCGACGCGCAGGCGGGGACCGCGACCCGAACTCCCCTCGGTCATCGGCCCCCGCCCGTCGTCGTCGAACCCGGATCAGCCGAGGAGGCGCCACTCCTCGAGGCCCTCGTACAGCGGCTTGGACCGGGCCAGCGTGGTGACGCGCTCGCGCAGCGCGGTGACGTCGGCGTCCTTGCCGCCGGCCAGGGCGGTGCCGATGATGTCGGCGACCTCGCGGAAGTCGTCGGCGGTGAAGCCACGGGTCGCGAGCGCCGGCGTACCGATGCGCAGGCCGGAGGTGACCATCGGCGGGCGCGGGTCGAACGGCACGGCGTTGCGGTTGACCGTGATGCCGACCTCGTGGAGCAGGTCCTCGGCCTGCTGGCCGTCGAGCTCGGACTCGCGCAGGTCCACCAGCACCAGGTGGACGTCGGTGCCGCCGGTGAGCACGGATACGCCGGCCGCCCTGCAGTCGTCGGCGGTGAGGCGCTCGGCGAGGATCTTCGCGCCCTCGAGGGTGCGCTGCTGACGCTCCTTGAAGCCCTCGGTGGCGGCGACCTTCATGGCGACGGCCTTGGCGGCGATCGCGTGCATGAGCGGGCCGCCCTGCTGGCCGGGGAACACCGCGGAGTTGAGCTTCTTGAACAGCTCGAGGTCGTTGGTGAGGATCATGCCCGAGCGCGGGCCGCCGAGCGTCTTGTGCACGGTCGTGGAGACGACGTCCGCGTGCGGCACCGGCGAGGGGTGCAGGCCGGCGGCCACGAGGCCGGCGAAGTGCGCCATGTCCACCCACAGCTTGGCGCCCACCTCGTCGGCGATCTCGCGGAACGCCGCGAAGTCCAGGGTGCGGGGGTACGCGGACCAGCCGGCGATGATCACGTCGGGCTTCTCGGCCAGCGCCATCTCGCGGACGGTGTCCATGTTGACCTGCATGGTCTCGCCGTCGACCTCGTAGGCCACCACGTCGTAGAGCTGGCCGGAGAAGTTGAGCTTCATGCCGTGCGTGAGGTGCCCGCCGTGGGCCAGCGACAGGCCCATGATCTTGGCGCCCGGCTTGGCCAGCGCCATGAGCACCGCGGCGTTGGCCTGCGCTCCGGCGTGGGGCTGGACGTTGGCGTACTTGGCCCCGAAGACCTCCTTGGCGCGGTCGCGCGCCAGGTTCTCCACCACGTCAACGTGCTCGCAGCCGCCGTAGTAGCGGCGACCGGGGTAGCCCTCGGCGTACTTGTTGGTGAGCACGGAGCCCTGCGCCTGCAGGACCGACCGGGGGACGAAGTTCTCGGACGCGATCATCTCGAGCGTGTCGCGCTGGCGGGCCAGCTCGCCGGCCATCGCCTCGGCGACCTCCGGGTCCAGCTCGGACAGGGAGGCGGAGAACACGTCGGTGTTCGGGTCGGTCATCGGTGCGGCTCCTCGCGCGTGGGTGCAACTAGCCGCGCGCCTCGTGGGCCCGCGGAGGTCGCCGCCCAGTCTAGTGCCACGGACCCGGACTCCCCCTTCTTGCGGTCACCTGCAACAATTGCCGACATGGAGTACGGCATCCGGGACCCCCGGCTGTGAGCAGGCACGCCGGCGACTACTCGCCGTACGTCGAGTTCGACCGCCGCGGCTGGCGGCGGCTCCGCCGCGCCATGCCCATGGTGCTCACCGAGCACGACCTCGAGGGCCTGCGCGGCCTGGGCGAACACCTGGACCTGGACGAGATCGCGGAGATCTACCTCCCGCTGAGTCGCCTCATCCACCTCCAGGTGGCGGCCCGCCACCGGTTGTTCCAGTCCACCAACATGTTCCTCGGCGAGGCCTCGGACGCCCCGATGCCGTTCGTCATCGGCGTGGCCGGCTCCGTCGCCGTCGGCAAGTCCACCACCGCCCGCGTGCTCCGCGCGCTCCTCACCCGGTGGGACTCCCACCCGCGGGTGGACCTCGTCACGACCGACGGCTTCCTCTACCCCAACCGCGAGCTCACCCGCCGGCAGATCATGCACCGCAAGGGCTTCCCGGAGTCCTACGACCGCCGGGCACTGCTGCGCTTCGTCACCGAGGTCAAGTCCGGCGCCCCCGTCGTGCGCGCGCCCGTCTACTCGCACACCCGGTACGACATCGTGCCGGGCGAGTTCATCGAGGTGCGCCGGCCGGACATCCTCATCGTGGAGGGCCTCAACGTCCTGCAGACCGGGCCGCGGCTCATGGTCTCCGATCTGTTCGACTTCTCGCTGTACGTGGACGCGCGGATCGAGGACATCGAGAAGTGGTACATCGAGCGCTTCCTCGAGCTGCGGACCAC
>DUTZ01000539.1 GCA_012841845.1 Actinomycetales bacterium
GGGGCCCGTGCCCCGAGTCGGTCACCACGCCCGGCGCGGTGTGCACCACGGTCTCGGTCCCCGAGGACCACACGCAGCCGGACGGCGAACGGATCGACGTGACGGTCTCCAAGCTCCCGGCGCGGAACCCGGCGGCCAGGCGCGGCGTGTTGTTCGGCAACGCGGGCGGGCCGGGCGGGGACTCGCTCACCTACTTCGACGACGACGAGGTGGCCACCTGGCCACAGGAGATCCGGGACGAGTGGGACCTCATCGGCGTCCAGCCGCGGGGGCTCGCGCACGCCGGACCGCTGCACTGCGCGCCGCTCGATCCCGGCGATCTGCTGACGTTGGCCACCAACTCGGGCGGGGCGCTCCGGGCGTCCTGCGAGGCGGTCGGCGGCGACCGGTGGCGGCACCTCACCACGGAGAACACGGCGCGCGACTGGGAGGAGGTGCGCCGCGCACTGGGCGAGGAGCGGATCTCGATCCACGGCCTGTCCTACGGCACGCTGCTCGGCTCGACCTACGCGACGTTGTTCCCGCAGTACACGGACAAGATGGTGCTGGACTCCGGCGTGCACCCCGACTGGATCTGGAACGAGATGCTGCTCCAGCAGTCCGAGCCCTACAAGCGTCGAGTGCACGCGATGTTCGACTGGATCGCGGCCAACGATGCCGTCTACGGGCTCGGCGACACCCCTCTCGCGGTGTACCAGCGGTGGTCGGCGCGGGTGGTGGAGGAGTCCGGCGCGGTGCCGACCCTCGCCCCGCCCCCGGCCCGTGAGGGCGACGTGCCGCCCGAGTGGCGCGTGGTGGCCCGGCAGTGGATCGACGGCGTGACGCTCACCGGCCCGGCCCGCGCGCAGCTCGACGGGATGGCCTCCCAGCTGCTGCGCCCGGGCGCGATGCAGTCCCACTCGATCCTGTTCGCCGCAACCCGCCAGGCGGCGCCGCAGTCGGTGCTCTGGCCCGAGATCGCGACGGCGATCCGCGACGGCTCACCGATCGGCGCGCAGACCCCGGACATGCCGGAGGTGCCGGAGGAGTTCCTCATCTCGCTGAACATGCAGGCCATCGTGGTGTGCAACGAGAACAGCGTGCCCCCGAACCCGCTGGCCTACCCGGGTTTCCTGTGGACGCAGTTCGCCACCGGGGACCTCTTCGACTCGGTCGGCCTCATGTTCACCTCGGGCGCCGCGTGCGCGGGCGCGCCGCCCGTCACCACGCCCGTCGATCTGCGTAACCACGGCCTGGACACGCAGCCGCTGCTGCTCAACTCGCTCGGCGACCCGCAGACCCCGCACCACGGGGCGCTCGCCCTGGCCGATCGGATGGGCGCACACGTGGTCACGGTCGAGGGCGGCGACCACGGCGTGGTGGCCAAGGGGAACCGGGTCGTCGACGACGCGGTGGTGGAGTACCTGCGCACGGGCCGCACCGGCGTCACCCACGCCCCGGCCCCGCCGCTGCCGGTCGCAGAGTAGGGGCCGGGCGTCACCTCGGCGGCGGCGCCACCCCGCAGGTGTTCGGCGCGGGGACGCCGTTGACGCGGTCCACGAGGTAGCGCTGCACGTCCAGGACGTGCATCGGCATCGGCGCGAGGTGGTTGATCACCGAGCGCGGCAGGATCGGCGGCGTGGGATCGGTGACGAACTCGACGGTCGCGCCGAGGTCGCACCAGTCGCGCGCGAGCTGCTCGACCTGGCCGTAGGGCACGGCGTCGTCGTGGAGGTTGCCCTGGACGCGCACCGGCACCGAGGGGGCGATCCGCCCGATCCGCTGGCGGTCCAGCGCGGCCATGATCACCGGGTTCTCGCGGATCGCCTCCGACGCCCGCCGGCCGTCGGCGAGGAACGCCGGGGTCTCCTGCAGCCCGAACGTGAGGATCGAGTCGGCGATGCACTGGTGGCGGGCCACCTCGAGCAGCTCCCTGCCGCGGTCGTTGAGGAGCCGGTCGAACTCCGGTCCGACCTCGGGGTTCCCGACCTTCAGGCTGTTGACCGTGTAGGCCAGGGCGCCCACGATGAGCGAGCCGTCGATCCGGTCCAGGACCGCCACGAGGTCCGCCGGCGGCGCCGAGGCGGCCGCGCCCACCGCGTTGAGCTCGGGCGCGTAGCGGGCGGCCTCCTCCGCCGCGGCGGCGGCCGCCGAGCCGCCCTGCGAGTAGCCGGAGAAGACCACCGGGGTGTCCGGGGCCAGGCGCGAGCCCGGCATCCGCAGCGCGGCGCGCGCGGCGTCGAGCGTCGAGTACGCCGACGAGGCGCGGTCAACGTAGGTGTGGTCGCCCGGGGTCCCCAGCCCCTCGAGGTCGGTGACGACGACGTCGAAGCCCGCGTCGAGCAGCACGCCGGCCTGCATGATCTCGTATCCCGCGCCCAGCGAGGGAGGCGCCGTCTGGATGGAGAGCAGGTTCTCGAATCCCCTGGACGGCGCGCACAGATCGCCCTGCCCCTGGGTGCCCGGCGCCACCGCGGCGAGCGGTCGCGTGCCCCGGCCGGTCCACGGCCTCGGCGACTGTAGCAGCGTGCCCGTCACCGCGACGGGTGTGCCGGCCGCGCCGGTGGAGCGGTACATGATCCGCTCGGCCACGGGCGGCACCGGCAGGCCCGGCAACCCGGCGGCCACGCGCATCGGCTCGTGCCGGAGGAGGTCGCCGTTCCGCGCCGCGGCCGCCGCGACGTCGGCGGGCGGGGTGTAGAAGGCGATGTGCCGGGGGCTGTCGAGCGATCCGGCGTCGACCGCGGAGGCGGTGGGCGCCGCGGCGCCCACCGCCAGCGCGAC
>DUTZ01000540.1 GCA_012841845.1 Actinomycetales bacterium
GCACCCCGCGGGTCGGAACCCCGGGACGGCGATCCCACGACCTCGGCGGAACCCTCGCCGTCGTCCCCCTCCCCGTCCGCCGAGCCCCGCCCCGGTGAGCGGGCACCCGACCCCGACGACCCGGAGGCCTCGCCGACGCCGGCGCGCCCCGCGCCCACGCCCGTGCCGGGGGAGAACTGCCGGGCGGTGAGCTGAGCCATGACCGCCCCCGCATCCGACACCGGACGGCAGGCGGCGCCCGTCTGGCCCCGCCGCGGCAAGGAGCTCGTGCTCCTGGTGGCCGCGTCCGTCATCGTGGGCTTCGCCCTCCTGCTGGTGCAGCTCGCCCAGGAGCAGGAGCTGAGCCTGGCGCTGCTGTGGATCACCCTCGCCTTCCTGGGCCTCTGCGGGGCGGCGCACGCGCTGGTCCGCTGGCTGGCGCCGTTCGCCGACCCGGTCCTGTTACCGGGGGTCGCCCTGCTCAACGGGCTGGGTCTGGTGCTCATCTACCGGCTCGACCTGGGGTACGCCTCCCGGGCGGCCGCGGCGGGCCGGCCCGATCCCGGCATGGACGTGACCAAGCAGCTGCTGTGGACCCTGCTCGGCCTCGCCGTCATGGCCGCCGTCCTGTATTTTCTGCGCGACCACCGGGTGCTGGCCCGCTACGGCTACACCATGGGCTTCGCCGGCCTCGTCCTCCTGGCGATCCCGGCGATCCTGCCGGCCCGCTTCTCCGAGATCAACGGCGCCAAGAACTGGATCATCCTCCCCGGCTTCACAATCCAGCCCGGCGAGTTCGCCAAGATCCTGCTCATCGTGTTCTTCGCCTCGATCCTCGTGGAGAAGCGCGAACTGTTCACCACCGCCGGCCGCCGCATCCTCGGCGTGGACCTGCCGCGCGCCCGCGACCTGGGCCCGATCATCGTGGCCTGGTTCCTCTCGCTGGGCGTGCTGGTGTTCAACACCGACCTGGGCATGGCGCTCCTGCTGTTCGCGACCGTCCTCACCATGCTGTACGTGGCCACCGAGCGCGTGAGCTGGCTGCTCATCGGCGTGGTGCTCGTGGCGCTCGGCGGCCTGCTCGCCTACTCGCTCTTCGGCCACGTCCGGGTGCGGTTCCAGGTCTGGCGCGACCCCCTGGCCTACTTCGACACCGGCGGCTACCAGCCGTCCCAGGCCCTGTTCGGGCTCGCGTCCGGCGGCATGGGCGGCACCGGCCTCGGCAACGGCCGGCCCGACCAGGTGCCCTTCGCCAACACCGACTTCATCACCTCCACCATCGGCGAGGAGCTGGGGCTCATCGGACTGGCCGCCGTGCTCATGCTCTACGCGATCCTCGTGCTGCGCGGGATCCGCGTGGGCCTGACCATCCGCGACAGCTTCGGCAAGCTCGTCGCCGTGGGCCTGGCGTTCACCGTCGCCATCCAGATGTTCGTGGTGGTGGGCGGCGTCTCCGGCCTCATCCCGCTCACCGGCCTCACGCTGCCGTTCATGGCCTACGGCGGCTCGAGCCTGCTGGCCAACTACGCGCTGTTCGCCATCCTGCTGCGCCTGTCCCACGACGCGCGCCGCCCGATGCCCACCCCGCGGCAGGGGCCGGTGAGCGCCTCGTGAACACCGCCATCCGCCGGGTCGCGCTCGCCGCCATCGTCATGGTGGTGGCGCTGCTCGCGCAGCTCACCTGGGTGCAGGTCTTCCGGGCCGACGAGTTGCGCGCCGACGCCCGCAACACCCGCATGCTGCTCGACGAGTACTCGCGCCAGCGCGGCCAGATCACCGCCGGTGGGCGGGTCCTGGCCATGTCGCAGCCCAGCGACGGCCGCTACAAGTTCGTGCGCTCCTACCCCACCGACCCGGCCGCGTTCGGGCCGACGGTCGGCTACTACTCGCTGGAGTTCGCCACCGCCGGCGTCGAGCAGTCCCAGGACGCCTTCCTCAACGGCTCCGACGACCGCCTGCTCTCCCAGCGCATCTCCGGGCTCATCTCGGGCCGGACCCCGCAGGGCGGCTCGGTGGAACTCACCCTCGACCCGGTGGCGCAGAAGGTGGCCTACGACGCCCTCCAGCGCGGCGCCGGCCAGGGCCCGGTCGTGGGCTCGGTGGCGGCCGTACGGCCCTCGACCGGCGAGGTGCTCACGCTGGCCTCCAGCCCGGCCTTCGACCCCAACGCGCTGTCGAGCCAGGACCCGGACACGCGCGCCGCGGAGATGCAGCGCGTCGAGGCGAGCGCCGACCGTCCCCTGCTCAACCACGCCACGCAGCAGTCCCTCCCGCCCGGCTCCACGATGAAGGTCGTCACCACCGCCGCCGCGCTCGAGGCCGGCATGGGCCCCGACACCCCGGTCTCCGGGGCGGACCGCACCCTGCTCCCGGGGACCGCCACGTACCTGCAGAACTACGCCGGCCAGACCTGCGGCGGCGGCACCGTCACCCTCCGCACCGCGTTCGAGCTCTCCTGCAACGTGCCGTTCGTGGAGATGAGCCAGGAGATCGGCGCCGAGGCCTTCACCGACATGGCCGAGCGGTTCGGCATCGACGGCACCCGCCCCACCAGCCTGGGCGTGCCGTCCGCCCCGTCCGGGCTCGGCCGCATGGAGGACGACGCCCAGCTCGCCATGAGCGCGATCGGCCAGAGCGACGTGCGCATGACGACCCTGGCCAACGCCATGGTCGCCGCCACCGTCTCCAACGGCGGGGTGCGCATGGAGCCGCAGCTGGTCAAGTCCCTGACGGCGCCCGACCTCTCCGTCATCAAGGGGTACACGCCGGACGACGCCGGCCGCGCCTTCTCCGACGACGTGGCCGGGCAGCTCACCGACCTCATGGTGGCGGCGGAGAACCACGCCGCCGCCTCGGGCGGCGGGGCGATCCCCGGCGTCACCATCGCCTCCAAGACCGGCACCGCCGAGCACGGCGCCGGCGACGCCGCCCCCTACACCTGGTACATCGCGTTCGTGCCCGGCCAGGACGTCGCCGTGGCGGTGGCGATCGAGTCCGGCCCCGGCATCACCCGCGACACCGTCGGCGCCACCTACGCGGGCCCCATCGGCCGCGAGGTCCTGGGCGCCCTGCTGGAGGGCGGGCGATGAGTCTCACCTCCGGCGCGGTGCTCTCCGACCGCTACCGCCTCCTGCGGCACATCGCCACGGGCGGCATGGGCGCGGTGTGGGAGGCCGACGACGCGGTGCTCGACCGGCACGTCGCCGTCAAGATCCTCAAGCCCGAGTTCTCCTCCGACGCCGAGTTCGTGGAGCGCTTCCGCGCCGAGGCCAAGGTCACGGCCCGGATCTCCCACCCCGGGATCGCCGCCGTCTACGACTACGGGCAGGTCGACGACCCGGTCTCCGGCACCCCGCTGTCCTACCTCGTCATGGAGCTCGTCGTGGGCGAGCCGCTGTCCGACGTGCTCGCCCGCGAGGGGACCGTCCCGCTGCGGCACACCCTGGACATGCTCGAGCAGACCGGGCGGGCGCTCAACGCGGCGCACGCCATCGGGCTCGTGCACCGGGACGTCAAGCCGGGCAACATCCTCATCACGCCCGCCGGGCAGGTCAAGCTCACCGACTTCGGGATCGCCAAGTCCATGGGCTCGGCCACCGTCACCCAGACCGGGATGGTCGTGGGCACCGCGCAGTACATCGCCCCCGAGCAGGCCATGGGACACGCCACCACCCCGGCCGGCGACGTCTACTCCCTGGGCGTCGTGGGCTACGAATGCCTGGCCGGGCGGCGGCCCTTCGTGGCCGACTCGCCGGTGACGGTGGCCATGATGCACGTGCGCGACACCCCGCCGCCGCTGCCCGGCTCCGTGCCCGGCCCGGTACGCCGCCTCGTCGAGCACGCCATGGCCAAGGACCCCGACCGGCGCTACCCCGACGGCGAGGCCTTCGCCAAGGCCGTGGGCGACGTGCGCGCCGGCCGCTCGCCCCGGCCCCCGGTCGCCTTCGCGACCGCCAC
>DUTZ01000541.1 GCA_012841845.1 Actinomycetales bacterium
ACCACGTCGCCGTCGACCATGACGTAGTCCTTGCCCTCCATGCGGACCTTGCCGGCGGCCTTGGCGGCGGCCATGGACCCGGCCTCGTCGAGGTCGTCAAAGGAGACGATCTCGGCCTTGATGAAGCCCTTCTCGAAGTCGGTGTGGATGACGCCGGCGGCCTTGGGGGCGGTGTCGCCCTTGCGGATGGTCCAGGCGCGCGACTCCTTGGGGCCGGCGGTGAGGTAGGTCTGCAGGCCGAGGGTGTGGAATCCGGCGCGGGCCAGCGCGGCCAGGCCCGGCTCGGTCTGGCCGATGGACTCGAGCAGCTCCATGGCGTCGTCCTCGTCGAGCTCCTGGAGCTCGGACTCCACCTTGGCGTCGAGGAACACCGCGTCGGCGGGCGCCACGGCGGCGCGCAGCTCGTCCTTGCGCTCGTCGCTGGTCAGCACGGACTCGTCGGCGTTGAAGACGTAGAGGAACGGCTTCGCCGTCATGAGGTGCAGGTCGCGCAGCAGGGCGCGGTCCACCTCGTCCTGTGCCTGGAACAGGGTCCGGCCGTCCTCGAGGATCGCCTGCGCCTTTCGGGCCTCGTCGAGCACGGGCCCGAGCTCCTTGTTCTTGCGGGAATCCTTCTCGAGCCGCGGGATGGCCTTCTCGACGCTCTCGAGGTCGGCCAGGATGAGCTCGGTGGCGATCACCTCGATGTCGGCCATCGGGTCCACCTTGCCGTCGACGTGGATCACGTCCGGGTCATCGAAGACGCGCACGACCTGGCAGATGGCGTCCGCCTCGCGGATGTTGGCGAGGAACTTGTTGCCCATGCCCTCGCCCTTGGAGGCGCCCTGGACGATCCCGGCGATGTCGACGAACGACACCACGGCGGGCAGGATCCGCTCGGAGCCGAAGATCTCGGCGAGGCGCGTCAGCCGCGGGTCGGGCAGGTCCACCACCCCGATGTTGGGCTCGATCGTGGCGAACGGGTAGTTGGCCGCGAGGGCGTCGTTGTTCGTCAGGGCGTTGAACAGGGTCGACTTACCGACGTTGGGCAGTCCGACGATTCCGAGGGTGAGGCTCACGGGAGGCCAGTCTACGGACCACGGCCGGAAGCACACCCCCGCGGCCTCTGTCATCATGTGAGGCATGAGTGACGAGCCACGTCCACACCCCGAGCCGGACAACCGCGACGAGAACGTCGACCGGTCGGTCCTGATCGGGATCGGTGGCCGCTGGCTCACCGACTGGGCGCTGCGACTGGCCATCGTCCTGGTGGCGGGGTGGCTGCTCGTCCGCATCGGCGGCGCCCTGTGGGTGGGGATCCTGCCGATCCTGCTCGCGCTCATCGTCGCCACCGTCCTGTGGCCCCCGACCGGCTGGATGACCCGCCACAAGGTGCCCAAGGCCCTCGCCGCCCTCATCTCGATCATCGGCGGGCTCGGCATCATCGCCGGCGTCCTCGCCCTCATCGCCCCCTCGATCGTCGAGCAGAGCGTGCAGCTCGCCGACCAGACCTCCGAGGCCATCCAGGAGGTCCAGGACTGGCTCCGCGGCCCGCCGCTCAACATCCGCGACGAGCAGCTCGACGGCGTCCTCAACCAGCTCAGCTCGACGCTGCAGGACCGCGGCGACCAGATCGCCAACGGCGTGTTCACCGGCGTCAGCGCGGTCGGCTCCATGGTCGTCACGCTGGTCCTGGTGCTGGTCCTCACCTTCTTCTTCATCAAGGACGGCCCCGCGTTCCTGCCGTTCGTCCGCCGGATCGTGGGCCGCAACGCCGGCCGTCACCTCACCGAGGTGCTCACGCGCAGCTGGAACACCCTCGGCGGGTTCATCCGCACGCAGGCGATCGTCTCGTTCGTCGACGCCTTCTTCATCGGCCTCGCGCTGGTGCTCCTGGGTGTGCCGCTGGCCTGGGCGCTGGCCGTCATCACGTTCCTCGCCGGCTTCATCCCCATCGTCGGTGCGTTCACCGCGGGCGCCCTGGCGGTCCTCATCGCGCTCGTGGCCAACGGCCTCACCACCGCGATCATCGTGCTCGTCGTGATCGTCCTGGTCCAGCAGCTCGAGGGGAACATCCTCCAGCCGCTCCTGCAGTCGCGGGCCATGAACCTGCACCCGGTGGTCGTCCTGCTCGGCGTGGCGGCGGGCGGCACGCTCTTCGGGATCATCGGCGCGTTCCTCGCCGTCCCCGTCCTCGCGGTGGTGGCGGTGATCCTGCGCTACATCGGCGAGCAGATCGACCTGCGGACGGGCGACGTCACCGCCGCCGACCTCGCCGCGGCCACCGACGAGGGCCGCCTCACCGCGTGGCTCGGCGAGCTGTCCAGTTCCCGGTTCGCGCCACTGCGGCGCGGCAGTACCGCCATCATGGCGGGGATGCTCGACGCCCGACCGGGTACCGGGGGCGGTGGCAACGGCGACGCCCAGCGGCACGGCCCGGGCGAGGGCGCGGGCGAAGTCACGTCCGTGGGCGGCGGGGCCGGGGCCCGGGCCGCCGGGG
>DUTZ01000542.1 GCA_012841845.1 Actinomycetales bacterium
CGTAGGCGCGGGACGACGGTCGCGGACAGCGCCAGGAGGAGCCCGGCGGCGGCCAGGGGGACGATGATCTCGGTGGGCAGCATGGTGGCGCCGACGGTCCCGAAGGCGATGAGGGCGACCCAGGCGTAGATGACGAGGGCGACCCTGCGGTGCGAGTGGCCGAGGGCGAGCAGGCGGTGGTGCAGGTGCATCTTGTCGGGCGCGAAGGGGCTCCTGCCGGCCCCCACCCGGCGGACCACCGCGAGGACGAGGTCGAGCATGGGCACGAACATCGCGGCGGCCACGACGATCATCGGCGAGAGCAGGACGATCATCTCCTGCGGACCGTAGAGGCTCTGCGAGATCTTCCCCGAGGCGCTGGTGGAGGCCGCGGCGAGCACGAGCCCGATGAGCATGGAGCCCGAGTCCCCCATGAAGATGCGGGCGGGCTGGAAGTTGTGCGGGAGGAAGCCGACGAGCGCGCCGGCGAGCACCGCGGTGACGAGGGCGGGCGGGTAGGCGCCGACGGTGCCGCCCTGGTCCATCATGATCCCGATCGAGAACACACAGATCGCCAGCGCCGCGATCGCCCCGAGGCCGGCGGCGAGCCCGTCGAGTCCGTCGACGAAGTTCATGGCGTTGACGATCGTCAGGGTGAACACCACGGTGAGCAGGCCCGCCTGCAGCTGGTCCAGCACGAGGATGTTGCCGTCCCCGAACGGCAGGTAGACGAGGGTCCACGACACGCCCATCGCCACGAGCACGCCCGCGGCGGCGGCCTGCCCGGCGAGCTTGGTGACGGCGCCGAGGCCGAGGATGTCGTCGACGATCCCCACGAGCACGATCACGCCCCCGGCGATGATCGTCGCCTCGACGTCGGGCGCGAACGGCGGGAACGCCCGGTTGAGCGCTGGGAGCTGGGCGGCGAGGTAGACGGCCACGAGGACGCCCGTGAAGATGCCGACGCCGCCGAGCCGCGGCGTCGGGATGATGTGGACGTCGCGGTCCCGCGGGTAGGCGAGCCCGCCGATGACCGGCGCGACGCCGCGGACGACCCCGGTGACGACAAAGGTGACGAGCGCGGCCGTGACCCCGATGAGCAGCAGCTCTCGGTACGGGATCCCGATGCCCACGTCCGCGTCTCCCCCGGGTCAGCCGCGCAGGGTGGCGGCGTCGGTCCCGAGGACCTCCGCGATGCGCTCGGCGCTCACGGCGCCCTCGCGCACGACGCGCGGGCCGGCGCCCGTGAGGTCGACGATCGTCGAGGGGGTGCCGATCGCGCATTCCCCGCCGTCGAGGTACACGGCGACGGAGTCCCCGAGCTGCTCGCGGGCCTGGGCGACGGTGGTCGCCGGGGGCTGGCCCGAGACGTTGGCGCTGGAGACGGCCAGCGGGCCGACCTCGCGCAGGAGCTCGAGGGCCACCGGGTGCAGCGGCATGCGCAGCATCACGGTGCCCTGCGTGTGCCCTAGGTTCCAGTTGAGGGAGGGCGCCTGGTGGACGATGAGGCTCAGTCCGCCCGGCCAGAACGCCCGGATGAGGTCGCGGGCCGGCGCCGGCGTGCTCACGACGAGGCCGTCGATGGTCTCCCACGAGCCCACGAGGACGGGTACCGGCATGTCCGGGCCGCGCCGCTTGGCCGAGAGCAGGAGGGTCACCGCGTCGGGGTCGAAGGCGTCGGCCGCGATCCCGTACAGGGTGTCGGTGGGGGTCACGACGAGGCGGCCCGAACGCAGCGCGCTCGCGGCGGAGGCGAGCCCGACCTCGCGGCCGGTCTCCTCCGAGCAGTCGTAGGTGATGGTCACCGCTGGTTCCCCTTCTCCCCTGCCGGGGCGTCGGCACCGGCGTCGTGCCGCCGCGTCGCGGTGACGAACCGCGGGCGACCGGCCAGGTCGGTGTGCCGTTCCACGGTACCGAAGCCGCCGTGGCCGGAGACCACCGCCGCGACCTCGGCTCCGGTCGTGTCGTCGTGCTCCACGGAGAGCCGCCCGCCGGGCGCGAGGAGCCGGGCCGCCACGGCGACGAGCGGGTGGATGACGGCGAGGCCGTCGGTCCCCCCGAACAGCGC
>DUTZ01000543.1 GCA_012841845.1 Actinomycetales bacterium
CCCGGCCGCCGTGCGTCGAGCGCCGCGTGCCCGGCCTCCACGCGGCCGGCGCGCAGCAGCACGCCGCCCCCCTCCCCCGCGGGCCGGCACGTGATGTTGACGCAGTGGTGGATGCCGTGGCTGAGGTAGACGTACAGATGACCGGCGTCGCCGAACATCACCGCGTTGCGCGCGGTGGGACCCGGCCAGGTGTGCGCGGCCGGATCGGGGAACGCGCTGTCCGCCGGGCCGCCGTAGGCCTCGACCTCGACGATGCGGACCGCTACCCCGCCGTGGGAGAGCACCCCGCCGAGGAGTGCGCGCGCGGCGTCCTCGGGCGGGGCCTCGCGCAGGAACTCCCGGAACGAACCGGGGTCGGCCGCGGTCGGGCTCACTCCGCCGCGGATCCCCCCGCCCGGACGAGCAACTGCGCGTGCTCGTCGTCGTCGTCGACCTGCCGGGCCTCGTCCACGAGGAGCACCGGGATGCCGTCGTCGATCCGGTAGATCCGCTTCAGGCGGGGGTTGTAGAGCGCGTCGTCACCCACGAGGAGCAGCGGCCCCTTGTCCTCCGGGCAGGCGAGGATCTCCAGCAGGCGGTCGTCGATGACGGGCATACCGCTCAGCCTACCCACGCCGCGAGGTCGTCGCGGACCGTGCCGAGGCGGCGCCGCTGATCGGCCACCGCGGTCGCCGCGGTGCCACCCCGGGCGTCGCGGGAGGCGATCGACCCCGTCACAGTGAGCACCTCGCGCACCTCGGGGGTGAGGGCGGGATCGACGGCGGCCAACTCGTCGTCGGTGAGCTCGTCGAGCCCCACGCCGCGCCCCTCGGCGACCCGGACGCACTCTCCCGCCGCCTCGTGGGCGACGCGGAACGGCACGCCCTGGCGGACCATCCACTCGGCGATGTCGGTGGCCAGCGTGTAGCCGGCCGGGGCCAGCTCCGCCAGGCGGGCCGGGTGGAACTCGAGCGTCCCCACGAGCCCCGCCATGGCCGGCAGCAGCAGCTCGAGCTGGGCCACGGAGTCGAAGACCGGCTCCTTGTCCTCCTGCAGGTCCCGGTTGTAGGCCAGCGGCTGCGCCTTGAGCGAGGCGAGCAGGCCGGTGAGGTTGCCGATGAGCCGGCCCGTCTTGCCCCGCATGAGCTCGGCGACGTCGGGGTTCTTCTTCTGCGGCATGATCGAGCTGCCCGTGGACCACTCGTCGGCCAGCGTGACGTACCCGAACTCCGGCGTGGACCACGCGATGATCTCCTCCGCCAGGCGGGAGAGATCGACGGCGATCTGGGCCAGGACGTAGGCCGCCTCGGCCGCGAAGTCGCGCGAGCTGGTCGCGTCGATCGAGTTGTCCGCGGCCGAGTCGAAGCCCAGCTCGGCGGCGATCGCGTCGGGGTCCAGTCCCAGGGACGACCCGGCCAGCGCGCCCGAGCCGTAGGGCGAGACCGCCAGGCGGCGATCGAGGTCCCGCACCCGGTCCAGGTCCCGCAGCAGTGGCTGCGCGTGCGCGAGCAGCTGGTGCGAGAGCAGCACGGGCTGCGCGGCCTGGAAGTGGGTCTTGCCCGGCATCACCGTCTCGGGGTGCGCATCGGCCTGGGCGACGAGGGCGTCCACCACGTCGAGCACGCCCGCCCCGACCGAGCGGACGGCGTCCCGCAGCCACATCCGGAACAGGGTGGCCACCTGGTCGTTGCGGGACCGGCCGGCCCGCAGGCGGCCGCCGACCTCCGGGCCGACACGCTCGATGAGCCCGCGCTCGAGGGCGCCGTGGACGTCCTCGTCGGACTCCTCGGGGCCGAAGGCGCCCGAGTCGACGTCCGCGGCCAGGCGGTCGAGGCCGTCGAGCATGGCGTCGAGGTCGGCCCCCGAGAGCAGCTCGGCCCGGTGGAGCACCCGGGCGTGCGCCTTGGACGCCCGGATGTCGTACGGCGCGAGCGCCCAGTCGAAGTGGGTGGACTTGCTCAGCGCCGCCATCGCGTCGGCGGGACCGCCGGAGAAGCGACCGCCCCAGAGCGCCCCGGTGTTGGTGCCGTGTCGGTCGGCCCCGCCCTGCGTGCTCACCGGATCGCTCACAGCCCCAGGTCCCGCTTGGCCGCGATCTTGGAGCTCAGGCCGTGCAGGTTGACGAAGCCCTTGGCGTAGCTCTGGTCGAAGGAGTCGCCCTCGTCGTAGGTCGCCAGGTTGAAGTCGTAGAGCGAGGCGTCCGAGCGGCGGCCGTTGACCGTGATCGCCCCGCCGTGCAGCACCATGCGGATGTCGCCCGAGACGTGCTGCTGGGTGTTCTCGATGAAGGCGTCGAGGGCGTACTTGAGCGGCGAGAACCACAGGCCGTCGTAGACCGCGTTGGACCACGTGTCGGAGACGCCGGACTTGTAGCGGGCGACCTCGCGCTCGAGGGTGACGTCCTCGAGGGCCTTGTGCGCGGTGATGAGGACCATCGCGCCGGGCGCCTCGTACACCTCGCGGCTCTTGATGCCGACGAGGCGGTCCTCGACCATGTCGAGGCGGCCGACGCCCTGCGCGCCGCCCCGGCGGTTGAGCTCTTCGATCGCCTCGAGCACGGTGACCTTGCGGCCGTCGATCGCGACCGGCACGCCGGCGTCGAAGGTGATGGTGACCTCGTCGGGCGCGGCGAAGTTGAGGGTGGGGTCCTCGGTGTAGTCGTAGACGTCCTTGGTGGGCGCGTTCCACAGGTCCTCGAGGAAGCCGGTCTCCACGGCGCGGCCCCACACGTTCTGGTCGATGGAGAACGGCGACTTCTTGGTGACGTTGATCGGCAGGTCGTGCTCCTCGGCGAAGTCGATCGCCTTCTCGCGGGTCCACGCGTAGTCGCGGACCGGCGCGATCACGTCGAGGTCCGGGGCGAGCGCGCCGAAGCCCACCTCGAAGCGGACCTGGTCGTTGCCCTTGCCCGTGCACCCGTGCGCGACGGCGGTGCCCGCGTGCATCTTCGCCGCCGTGACGAGGTGCTTGACGATGAGCGGCCGGGAGATGGCCGAGACCAGCGGGTACTCGCGCATGTAGAGGCCGTTGGCCTTGATGGTGGGCGCGCAGTACTCGTCGGCGAACTCGTCGCGGGCGTCCACGACGATCGATTCGACGGCGCCGCAGTCGAGGGCGCGCTGGCGCACGACCTCCATGTCCTCGCCCCCCTGGCCGAGGTCGATGGCGACGGCGACGACCTCGGCGCCGGTCTCCTTACCGATCCAGCTGATGGCGACGGAGGTGTCGAGGCCGCCGGAGTAGGCGAGGACGACGCGGTCGGACATGGTGTGCTCCTTGGTGCTCTGTGTCGGTTCGTGCGGTCTTCGGGGACGGGGTCAGGGCTGGCGTCGCGCGAGCGCGGCGAGCCGGTCGGCGAGCGCCGCTCCCCCGTCGGGTTCTCGGGCCACCACGAATATGGTGTCATCCCCGGCGATCGTGCCCACCACGTCGTCGGGATTCGCGCGGTCGATCGCGCTCGCGAGGAAGTTCGCGGCCCCCGGCGGGGTGCGCAGGACGGCGAGGTTTCCGCTGTGGTCCGCGGAGACGAGCAGCTCGCCGAGCAGTCGGGCGAGCCGGTCGGTGCCCCCGGGGATCCCGACGACGCGGGTGCCGTCCTCGGGGATGACGTAGCGGCCCGCCCCGCCGTCGGCGGCACGCAGCTTGACGGCCCCGAGCTCGTCGAGGTCGCGGCTCAGGGTGGCGACGGCCACGGCGATGCCCTCCTGCGCGAGCGCCTCGGCGAGCTCGGTCTGGCTGCTCACCGGCCGGCGCAACAGGATGTCGGCGATCCGGGCGTGCCGGGCCGCGCGCGTCACGGTGCCGGCGGTGGTCACGATCGCTCCAGGAGCCAGACGAGCAGTGCCTTCTGCGCGTGGAGCCGGTTCTCGGCCTCGTCGAAGACCCGGCTGCGCGGGCCGTCGATGACCTCGGCGGTGATCTCCTTGCCGCGGTACGCGGGCAGGCAGTGCAGCACGATGACGTCGTCCGACGCCGCGTCCACCGAGGCCTGCCCGAGCTGGTACCCGGCGAGATCGCGGAGTCGGTCGGCGGCGAACTCCTCCATGCCCATCGACACCCAGGTGTCGGTGATGAGGACGTCCGCGCCCGCGATGGCCGCGTCGGCGTCGGTGGTCACCGTGACCGAGCCGCCGGTCTCGGCGGCCACGCGCTCCGCGTCGGCGACCACCTTTCCCGTCGGCTGGTAGCCCTCCGGGGCGGCGACGGTGACGTGCATCCCCGCCGTGGCGAAGCCCAGGAGGTAGGAGTGCCCCATGTTGTTGGCCCCGTCGCCGAGGTAGACCGCGCGCAGCCCCGCCGTGCGGCCGAACTCCTCCCGGATGGTGAGCAGGTCGGCGAGGATCTGGCACGGGTGGAACTCGTCGGTGAGGGCGTTGACGACGGGGACGGCGGAGTGCGCCGCGAGTTCCTCGATGCCGGACTGGGAGAAGGTCCGCCACACGATCGCCTCGACGTAGCGGGACATCACCATGGCGGTGTCGGAGAGGGTCTCGCCCTTGCCCATCTGGGTGGACCCGGAGTCCACGATGATCGCGTTGCCGCCGAGGTGCGCGATGCCGGCGTCGAAGGAGAAGCGGGTGCGGGTGGAGGTCTTGTCGAAGATGACGGCGACGGATTTCGGTCCCTCGAGCGGGCGTGCCGAGAAGGGCTCGGCCTTGAGCCGCAGCGCCAGGTCGAGGACCTCGGCCTGCTCGGCCGGGCTCAGGTCGTCGTCGCGCAGGAAGTGGCGGACGGCGGCGGTCGTCTCGGTGGTCATGACGTGGTCTCCTTCTCCTGTGCGGCGTCGAGGATCGCGGGCAGCGCGGCGACGAAGTCGGCGGCCTGCGCCTCGGTGAGGACGAGGGGCGGGGCGATCCGCACGACGTCGGCGACGGTGGCACCCACGAGGTAGCCGGCGTCCCGCGCCGCCACCTCGACGGCCTTGGCCAGCGGCGCGGTGAGCACCATGCCCAGCAGCAGCCCCCGTCCGCGGACGTGGTCCACCAGCGGGTGGTCGAGGCACTCGATCTCGGCGGCGATCATCTTGCCCAGCCGGTCGACGTGCGCGACCAGGTCGTCGGCCTCGAGGGTGTCGAGGACGGCGAGGGCCGCCGCGCACGCGACGGGGTTGCCGCCGAACGTCGTGCCGTGCTGCCCGGCGGCGAGCAGGTCGCCGGCGGCC
>DUTZ01000544.1 GCA_012841845.1 Actinomycetales bacterium
CGCGGCACCATCGCCCGCGTGGTGGGCTTCTTCCGCGGTACCGGGGAGCCCGGCACCCCGGTCCCCGAGAACGGCCCCGTCATCGCCCAGTTCGCGTACCCCACGATCATGCAGAACTGCATCGGCGGCGAGCAGACCGCGGTCGGCGCGGCCACCGCGATCCCCGGCCCGGCCGACCTGCCGCTGCCCGGCATCCCCGCCGGGCAGCTCGGCTTCGTCTTTACCGCCCTCGGCACCGAGGGGGTGGCCGACCACCAGGTCCAGCCCATGACCGTGGACTGGTTCAACATCAACAACGGTCGGCGCGGCAGCACCACGCTCACCTACAACGGCATCAACGAGGGCGGCCCGGCCACCCTCAACGGCACCGCCGACACCGGCCCCGGCCAGGTCCTCATGCTGCTCCAGGGCGGCATCACCACGAACCTCGAGGACGGCGGCACCGCCAACTGCGTGCCGTTCCCGACCGTGGGGACCGCGCACGTCAGGTGACCACCGACCAGATCCGAGAGGCCCGTTCCGCCCTGGCCGGCGGCGGGCCTCTCGTCGTCCTCTCCGGCGCCGGGATGAGCGCCGAGAGCGGCGTCCCCACCTTCCGCGACGCCCAGACCGGCCTGTGGGAGCGCTACGACCCCACCGAACTGGCGACCCCCGAGGCCTGGCGGCGCGACCCCGACACCGCGTGGGCCTGGTACCGCTGGCGCGAGCATCTCGTGTCCGGAGCCCGGCCCAACGCCGGACACCTCGCGGTGGCCCGCGCGGCCGCCGCCCGCGACGTCGTGGTGGTGACGCAGAACGTCGACGACCTCCACGAACGGGCCGGCTCCCCCGTGGTCCACCACCTCCACGGCAGCCTGTTCGCCCACCGCTGCGACTCCTGCTCGACCCCGATGGAGGTCGGGCCGCCACCCGAGCAGGCCGTGGACCGCCTCGCGCCCCCGCTCTGCGCATGCGGCGGCCGGGCCCGCCCCGGGGTCGTGTGGTTCGGCGAGATGCTCCCCTCCGGCCCCTGGGAAGCCGCCGTGTCCGCCATCGAGCTCGCGGCCGCCGTCCTCGTCGTCGGCACCTCCGGCCTCGTCCACCCGGCCGCCTCGCTCCCGGACCTGGCGGCCGGGGCCGGGATACCCGTCGTCGAGGTCAACCCCGGCCCCTCCGGGCTCGGGCCCACGGTCACCGTCCACGTACGAGCCACCGCCGGCGAGGCCGTGCCGGCGCTCCTCGACTGAGGCGCGCGTGCCGCATGTGACGCATGAATACTCGTGACACCCCGTTGACGCACCGCTAACGTGTTGCGGAGCGGGGACGCCGGTCGCCCCCGTGTCCCGCGCCCCCGTCCCGTGGGGCCCCGATCGGAGGTCACACCCGTGTCCGACACGTCCACCACCACACCGTCGACGACGTCCGTCATCGCCGCAGAGGTCATCGGCACCTTCTGGCTCGTCCTGGGCGGCTGCGGCAGCGCCGTCTTCGCCGCCAAGCAGGTCGCCTCCATCGGCGACGCCGACTTCCAGGTCGGCATCGGCTACCTCGGCGTCTCGCTCGCCTTCGGCCTCACCGTCCTCACCGGTGCGTACGCGCTCGGCCACATCTCCGGCGGCCACTTCAACCCGGCCGTCACCGTGGGCGCCTGCACCGCGGGACGATTGGCGTGGGCCAAGGCGCCGCTGTACATCGTGAGCCAGGTCGTGGGCGGCCTCGTGGCCGGCGCCGTGATCTTCGTGGTCGCCAGCGGCAAGGACGGCTTCGACGCCACCGGCAACATGGCCGCCAACGGGTACGGGGCCAACTCCCCCGACGGCTACGGGCTGCTCTCCGCGCTAATCATCGAGATCGTGCTCACCGCGATCTTCGTGTGGGTGATCCTCGGCGCCACGGACCGTCGCGCCCCCGCCGCGGCCGCCCCGGCGGCGATCGGCCTCACGCTGACGCTCATCCACCTCATCTCGATCCCGATCACCAACACCTCGGTCAACCCGGCCCGCTCCACCGCCGTGGCGTTCTTCCACGGCGACGGCGCCGCCGGCCAGCTGTGGCTGTTCTGGCTGGCGCCCCTCGTCGGCGCGCTCATCGCGGGCGTGCTCTACGGTCCGCTCTTCGGCGAGCGCAACGCCAAGGCGCTGGCCAACGCCTGACGCGCGGCGAGTCCTGCCCACGCGGAGTCCGCCCCGGCGAATGCCCACCACCCTCGCGTTTGCACAACACGCTCGCGAATGCACGACCTGCTCACGAATGCACAACATGAGCACGGCAACGCCCGAGTAGACCTCGGACTGGTGTAGGGCAATTCGCGCGGGGAGTCGGCCGCGATCGCAACAAACGACGCAGGGCCCGTGGGGGTCGTCCCCACGGGCCCTGCGTCGTCGGCTGTCTCCGGCGTCAGTGCCTCAGCGCCGCGGCTCGTCGCGGTTGTCCCGACCGAGCAGCTTGTCGACGATGCCGGGCTTCTCGTCCGGGTGCCGGGCGGCCCGATCGCCGTCCGGGCCGAGGCCGCCGCGGTCGTCGTGGCGCTGGTCCGACAGACCGCGGTCGTCGCGGCCGAGCCCGCGGTCGTCGTGACCCAGGCCGCGATCGTCATGGCGCTGATCCGTCAGACCACGATCATCATGGCCGAGCCCACGGTCATCACGGCCCAGCCCGCGGTCATCATGCCGCTGATCGCCGAGGCCGCGGTCGTCGCCCCGCGAGGCCATGCCGGCACCGGCGGCGCCAACACCGGCAGCACCCGCGCCCGCGGCGGCGGTCCCAGTATGCCCGCGGTCGCGGTCGCCGACACCACGGTCCCCGACACCACGGTCGCCGACGCCACGATCATCGACCCCACGGTCGGTGCCGCGGTGATCGCCCGTCAGATCGTCCGCACGGTGCTTGGGGTCGAGCTTGTCGGCCCGGTTCTCCATGTCCCGCACGTCACGTCGCTGGTCGTCGAGCGCCGAGCGCTGCTGGTCGGCCTCCCGCCGGAGACGGTCCGCCTCGGCGGCCTTCGCCTGCGCCTCCTGCTCGGCGGCACCGGCGCGGTGCTCCTGCTCGCGGGCCGCGGACTGCTGCTGCTCGAGCTGGGCCTCCCGCTGCCGGGCGTCGCTCCGCAGCTCGGCCGCCTCGGTGAGCTTCTTCTTGTTCCCGCTCTTGACCGCCGCCGCGATGAGTGCGATGACGATGATCGCCGCGACGACCGCGACGATGATCCAGATGAGCGTGTTGTTGTCCATTGGTGCCTCCCGGTAGGGGTCACGGTCCGTGGACAAACGTTACGCGTGTCACACTGGCGCGCCACCGAACCGACCTCGGGCCCCGTCCCGCCGACGCCGACGCCTCCGGAGCCGGGCGAGCGAGAACCACGCGTAGACCACGGCCCCGAACAGCACGAGGAGCGCGAGCAGCACGATCACTGGCGCGAACAGCGCCGCCAGGCTCAACCCCAGAGCGGAGGCGTCCTCGACCGAGGAGAGCACGGGCGCGGCGACGCCCGCGGACCCGGCGTTGGCCACCGGCCGCGCGGCGGTCTTGCCGGAGTGCACGAGCAGCGCCACCACCACCCCGAGCAGGATCCCCACCCAGGAGTGCTCGGCCATCCACGCGGACTGGTCGAGCTGCTCGGCGCCCTGCATGGCGGCAAAGGTGAGCCCGCCGGACAGCGGCCGGATCACCGTCTGGACGGCGTCGTTGACGGTGTCCACGGCGGGGACCTTGTCGACGACCACCTCGACGACGAGGAGCACCGTCACCACGGCGATCGCCCACCAGCTGGTCACCCACGCGTACTCGGGCGGCAGCGTGACCACCGGGGTGAACTTGGCGACGAGCGCCACCACCAGCAGGGGGATGTACGCGTTGAGCCCGGCGGCCGCGGACAGCCCCATGCCGGTGAGGGTGACGATCATCGGCTCATTGTGCGCCCTGCCGGGCGGCTCAGTGCACGGTCCGGGGCAACAATCCGGCGTCCCGGGCCTCGCGGCTCAGCCGCTCCCGGTGGTCGGGGTGGGCGATGTCGATGAGCGACGCGGCACGCTGCGAGACGGACTTGCCCTTGAGCGAGGCGATCCCGTACTCGGTGACCACGTTCTCGATGATGTTCTTGTGCGTCGTCACCGGGCTCCCCGGGGTCAGCGAGAGCGAGATGCGGCTGACGCCCTTGGAGGTCTGGGAGCGGGTGACGATGAAGCCGTGCCCGCCGGGAGAGAACGAGCAGCCGCGGGCGAAGTCGGCCTGGCCACCCGCGCCGGACCAATACCGCCCCGCGATCGTCTCCGAGGCGGCCTGGCCGTAGAGGTCGACCTCGCTCGTGGCGTTGATGGAGTACAGGTTGTGCTCGACGCCGATGACGCGGGGGTCGTTGACGATGTCCACCGGCAGCATCGCGACAGACGGGTTGTTGTGCAGCCAGTCCATGAGCTTCTGCGAGCCCACGGCGAACGTCGTGACGTGCTTGTAGGGCCGCCCCGTCTTGCGGGAGCCGTCGATCACACCGGCGTTGACGAGGTCCATGACGCCGTCCGAGAGGGCCTCGGTGTGGATGCCGAGGTTCTTGTGGTCCGTCAGCCGCGAGAGGAAGGCGTTGGGCAGCTTGCCCACGCCGAGCTGCAGGCACGCCCCGTCCGGCACACGGTCGGCGATGAGGTCGGCGATCGCGTTGTCGATCTCCCCCGGCTGCGGCGGATCGATCGTGATCATCGGGGCGTCGTTGCGGGTGATGCCGGCGACCTGGGAGATGTGGATGTGGTTGCGCCCGAAGGTCCGCGGCATGTTGGCGTTGACCTCGACGAAGAACGGGACCTGCCCGATGAACGACGCCACGTAGTCGGCGTTGGTGCCCATCGAGAAGAACCCGTGCTCGTCGATCTCCGACACGGTGGCGATCGCCAGACCCGGCGGGTAGTGCTCCCGCAGCGTCGCCGGGATCTTGGCGAAGTCGACGGGGATGAGGTCGCAGTGGCCGTCGTGGAAGTTCTTGCGGGACCCGGGGCCGAGGAAGTAGTCCACGTGGCGGAGCTTGCCGGGGTAGGCGCCCTCCATGTAGGGCAGCGACTCCCAGGGGTCCATGTGGTGGATCGTGACGTTCTCCAGGCGGTCGGCGCCGGCGTCGAGGGCGCGCAGCAACGCCGGGGGCGCGGCGTTCTGGATGGGCGAGATGATGTGCATGCCCGGGGTCACGTGGTCGAGGACGGCCTCGGCGGGCAGTTCCTTGTAGTCGAAGTCGAAGGTCTTCATGCTCTGTGCTGGCTCCTGGGACGAGGGGTGGTGGGGGTCGGTGTTCGGGGTCAGGCCAGTGCCGGGACGACCTCCCTCTCGAACAGCTCGAGCCCCGAGGTGTCCTCGGCGATCTCGGGGAAGTAGAAGATGCCGTAGTCCATGCCCAGGCCCCGGAGCTCGGAGAGCTTCTCCACGACCTGCTCGGGGGTGCCCACGGCGGGCAGGCCGCGGAAGGCACCGAGGTGCTTGTCGGCCTCCTCCGCCCCGACGTACCGCGTGAGACGGTCGTGGAGCCACGCCAGCCGGTCCTCGACCCCGGCCTCCGTCTCGGCGATCGCGACGTTGTAGTTGGCGGTGCGGGTGATCTCGGCCGGGTCGCGTCCGATCTCCGCGCAGTGCGCCCGGAGCACCTCGGACTTGTGGGCGAAGCCCTCGGCGGTGCCGTCGAAGTTGGTGTAGTCGGCGTAGCGCGCGGCGGTGCGCAGCGTCTTGCGCTCTCCCCCGCCGGCGACCCACATCGGGATGCCGCCGGGCTGCAGGGGCCGCGGCTGCACGATCGCGCCGTCGACCCGGTAGTGCTCGCCGTGGAGCGTCACCGCGCCGTCCGCCCACGCCCCGCGCATGATCCGGACGCCCTCGTCGAGCATCGCCAGGCGCTCGCCCGCCGAGGGGAACCCGTAGCCGTAGGCCCGCCACTCGTGCTCGTACCAGCCGGCGCCGATGCCCATCTCGACCCGGCCGCCCGAGATCACGTCGATCGTCGCGGCCGTCTTGGCCAGCAGCACCGGGTTGCGGTAGCCCATGCACGTGCACATCTGGCCGAGCCGTACCCGCGTGGTGGCGGCGGCGAGCGCCGCCATGAGGCTCCACGCCTCGTGCGTGGCCTCCTCGCCGGTGAGCGGGAACGTGTGCATGTGGTCGTACACCCACACCGACTCCCACGGCCCGGCGTCCGCCCGGGCGGCGAGGCCGCTGATCGTGGACCAGTGGTCGGCGGGGTCGACGGCGACGAGGTCGAGCCGCCACCCCTGCGGCAGGAACAGTCCGAAACGCATGTGGTCGAGCCTAGCGGCGGCCGCCCGGACGTGAGGTCCACGTCACCCGACGTTCAGACTCGGGGGTCCTCGTCGTCGTCCTCCGGGTGGATCTCCCCCGCGGCCAGAACGAAGCCGGTCGGCCGCTCCCCCTCGTCGTCACTCCCCACCAACGCCACCCGCGCGGTGCCCTCGGTGGCGCCGGC
>DUTZ01000545.1 GCA_012841845.1 Actinomycetales bacterium
AGCCGCCGGACCGGACGGGCCGGGCCGGGTCCGTCAGCCGCCCGCGGACGGTGACGGCGGCGCGGCCTCCGACTCCTGGGCGGTGAGGTCCGCCGGGGCGGTGGGCTGCACCGGTGAGGTCGGCACCGACGTCACCGGGGCCTGCGTCTCCGGAGCGGGCGCCTGGTGCAACTGCTGCATGTCCTGCTCCGGCCGGGGCGCGGGCTCCTGGCTCTGCCGCGGCGGGATGAGGTCCCGGAGCCGCTGCGGGTCCACGGGGATCTGCAGCGTGGTGGAGATCCGCAGGCCGTCGAGCGGCACGGGGATCACCGGCAGCCCCGCGCCCGGCGGCGGGACCAGCGGCTGGTTCGGCAGCGGCATCCCGGGGGCGGGGACGAGCGTCGCCGCACCCGGTCCGGGGCGGGCCGGATCGGCCGGCCGCGGCTCCGGCGACGGCACGGTGGTCGGGACCACGCGGCTGAGGTCGCGGCGGATGGCGTCCCGGCGCTTCATCAGCTCGACGCGCTCGGCGGCGTCGGAGACCTCGTCGAGGCGTTCGCTCACCTCGCCGAGCAGGCGCTTGGCCCGGTCGGTGTCGCCCTCGCGCGCGGCCGCGTCGGCCTCGGCGAGGTGCTCGCTCAGGGTGGCCACCAGCTCCACGTCGCCGGCGCGGTCGGAGAACATGGTCTTGGACACGCCCCACAACGGATCGCCGGGCATGGCGCTGTGCGCGGCCACGGAGAGCCCGCCCACGATGATCGCCGCGACGGCGGCGGCGCCGGTGACGGCCTGCCACAGGGCGGGACGCTGACCGTGGTGGTGCTCGTGCCGCCGTGCCCAGCCGCGCAGCGGGCGCAGCGGGACGACGTTCGGGCTCAGGGCGGCGGCGATTTCCTCGTCGGACGGCAGCGCCGGCAGCGGCGCGGCCGCGGTCTCGGCGCGCCAGTCTGCCAGCAGTGCCAGCAGCGGGTCGTCGGCGTCGCCGGGGCGCCCGCCGGCACCCAGTGCGGCGAGGGCGGTCTCGGTCGCGTCGAGGTCGGCCGGGTCGCACGCGGCGTGGTCGAGCGAGGCGTCATCGCCCGGCCCGGTGGTGTGGTCCACGTCGTCGTCGTTCATCGCCATCGCTCCTTCCCGTCCTTCTCGATCCTCGCCCGGAGCTGCTTCATCGCCCGGTGCTGGGCGACGCGCACGGCTCCGGCCGTGCTGTCCACGATCTCCGCGGTCTCCTCCGCGGAGAGGCCGACGACGACGCGCAGTCGGATGATCTCCCGTTGCTTCTCCGGCAGGGTCTCCAGCAGGCCGGCCATGGCCCTGGACACCTCGCCGTCGAGGACGTGGTCCTCGGGCCCCGTGTCGGTCGAGAGCACCTCGGGGAGGTACTCCACGGGATCGGACTTGTTCCGTGCGGCGCCCCGATGGGCGTCCGCGACCTTGTGGGCCGCGATCCCGTACACGAAGGCCATGAAGGGACGTCCCTGGTCCCGGTATCCCGGCAGAGCCGAGAGCACCGCGATCAGCACCTCCTGGGCGACATCGTCGACAGACAGGTTGACCCTCTCCGCACCGCCCACTCGGGAGCGGCAGTAGCGGACCACGCCGGGCCGGACAAGTTCCAGCACCCGCGCGGCCGCTGTCCGGTCTCCCTTGACTGCGGCGGCAACGGCGAGTTCCAACTCGTCTGCTGTACCTGTCATCGGCTTCGGGGTTCCACTCGTTACACGGGTGTGTTACGGGGGCACGGCCTTTCTGTGATCGCGCTCGACACTGGACTTCTCGATGCCACCACCACGCCATCCGGAGGTCACGGCCCGGTGACGGCAGGCGACAAGCGTGACACATGGGTCGGACGGTGTGGTCCGCCTGCCCAGGGTAGCCCCTGACCGTGGCATGGTCGGTCTCATCGGGGGTCCCGGCCCGTCACGCACCGGACCCCGGCCCCGCGTCGTGGCGGGGTC
>DUTZ01000546.1 GCA_012841845.1 Actinomycetales bacterium
CGCGGCGCGCGCCCAGGCACGAGCCGAGCGGACGCTCCGCGGCGCCGTCCTGGACTCGGCCCTGCGCGCCGGTGTCGTCGCCGCGCGGGACCGCTCCGGCGCGCTGCTCTCGCTGGCCACCACCGCGGTGGAGAAGGCCGCCCACTACCGGGCGGCGTTCCTCGGGCCCGTGGTCGGGTCCATGACCACGCCGCTGCTCGTCCTGGCCGTCTACGCACTCACCACCGACGCCCTCGTCGCGGGGATCCTGGCCCTCACCCTCATCGCCGTACCCGTGATCATCGGCGCCGCCCAGCGACTCGTCAGCCGGACCGGGACCGCACACCGCGTGGAACAGGCCCGGCTCACGTCGGCGTTCCTGCACGCGCTGCAGGGACTCGACACGCTCGTCGCGGCGCGCGCGGCCGAGCGGATCGGGGCGGACCTCGCCGAGCAGGGGGAACGCCACCGCCGCGGGCTCATGCGGATCCTCGCCGTCAACCAGATCCTCATCCTCGTCATCGACGCCGCGGTCTCGCTCGTCATCGTCCTGTCGGCCATCGCACTCGCACTCTGGCGGCTGGAGACCGGGGAGATGACCCTCGGCGGGGCGCTGACGACCGTCGTCGTGGCTCTGCTGCTCATCGCCCCCGTCGACCTCGTCGGCGGCTTCTTCTACATCGGTATCGGCGGCCGGGCCTCCGAGCGGGCCCTCGGCACCCAGTTCGCCTCCGTGCCCGCGTCCGGCCCCGGCCGGGGTGCGGGAGAGGGTGCGGTGGGTGCGGACGACGACGCGGGCGCGGTCGCCGAGGCGAACCCCGCGGCACCGGCCCTGTTCCTCGACGGCGTGACCGCCGGCTGGACCCCCGATCGCGCCGTCCTGAGGGATCTCACCCTGCGGGTGGAGCGCGGCGAGCGCGTCGCGCTGGTCGGCCCGAGCGGCGTCGGCAAGTCCACCGTCTCCGCGCTCCTGCAGGCGCACCTGCACCCGTCGTCCGGGCGCGTGGCCGTGGCCGGTCTGCCCACCGACACCACCCCGGCACCGGAGATCCGCCGGGCGCTGTCCGTGGTGGAGCAGCGCGCCTACCTGTTCCAGGGCACCATCGCCGACAACCTCCGGATCGCCGCCCCGGACGCGGACGAGCACACCCTGTGGCGGGCCCTGGCCGACGCCGGCCTCGAGCGCGAGGTGCGCGCCATGCCGGACGGGCTCGCCACGCGCGTCGGCGAGCACGGCCTCACCCTGTCCGGAGGGCAGAGCCAGCGCCTCGCGATCGCCCGCGCCATCCTGCACGCCGGCCCGATCCTGCTCCTCGACGAGCCGACCTCGCAGGTCGACCTCGCGGGGGAGGCCGCCTTCCTCGAGCGGCTCTCGGACCTCGCCGTCGGCCGCTCGGTCCTCATGATCGCCCACCGTCCGGGCGCGATCCTCGCCGCGGACCGCACCATCGAGCTCGCCCCAGGAGGCACCGCCGAATGACGGCCACGACGTCCGTCCCGCCCCACCCGGCCACCCACGACGCCGGTCCCGGGGCTCCCCCGGGGCGCCTCGAGCTCGCGCGCTGGCTCGCCGGGCACACCCGGGCGCTCCTGCCGCCGCTCGTGCTGGCGACGCTCGCCCGGATCGCCGGTCAGCTGCTGGCGGTGGTCGTCCTGGCCACCGCGGCGACGGCCCTCGTGCAGTTGGCCTCGGCGGGGGCCGGGGACGGCGGCCTCGGAGCCGCCGACGGGACCCGGGCCGGGATCGTCGTCCGCGCGGTCCTCGTGGTGATCGCCGCCAGCGTCGTCAAGGCCGGGCTGCGCTACCTGGAGCACTACGTGGGCCACTGGGTGGCGTTCACCGCCCTCCAGCGGCTGCGCGAGCTGCTGTTCGCCCGCCTCGTCCCGCAGGCGCCGGCCGCGACCTCCGGCCGGGCGTCCGCGGACCTGGCCGAGCAGGCGACGGACGACATCGACCGCATCGAGGTGTTCTTCGCGCACACCTTCCCGCCGGTCGTGGCGTCGGTCGTCGTGCCGGTACTCACGCTGACCTGGCTCGGCACGACCACCGACGCCCGGCTCGCGGGGATCATCGGGGGCTTCCTCGGGCTCGCGCTCCTGCTGCCCTTCCTCGCCGCCCGGCCCGGCTGGGCCGCGGCCCGGACGCTCACCGCCCTCCGCGGCCGGGTCGCCACCCACGTGGCCGACGACGTCCAGGGCCTACGCGAGGTCCTCGCCTTTGACGCCGC
>DUTZ01000547.1 GCA_012841845.1 Actinomycetales bacterium
CCACCCCGCAGCGCGGCGGCCGCGCGGGAGAGCAGCTCCGCGCCCGCGGTGTCGCCACCGGCCGAGGCCTGGGCGCTGCCGGCGTCGAGGACCCGCGCGCCCACCTCGAACTCGTTGCCCAGCACGTCCGCGCCCTGTCCGGCGTCCATCTTCTTGCCGATCCCGTCCTTCCACGTGGCGAAGGGGTCGGACCACGCCTCGACGCGGAAGGACCACATGCCGGGGGCGTCCGTGGGGAGCAGGGCGTGGACCGTGTCGGCCTCGGCCCCGGGGACCATGGTGGTGCGCGAGGACGCACCGCCGGGGCGGCGGACCACCAGGCTCGCCGAGAGGGCGTCGTGGCCCTCGCGCCACACGGTCGCGGAGATCGGCACGATCTCGCCGACCACGGACTTGGACGGGAACCGCCCACAGGAGACCAGGGGGCGGACGTCGTCGATTCCCAGGCGGTCGTTCACGGCTACTCCTCGGTGTGGGCGGTCTCACGGGCGTGCGCTACCCCCACGACGCTAGCGAAGCGGAGCCGTTCGGGTCGGGGCGTCACCTCCGGTTCACCTGCTCCACCTCCCCGGCCCGTGTTCCTGGCCCCCCTGTTCCCCGATTCGGGGTTGAATGGGCCCCGTGCACACCGTGATCGATCCCGACCCCGACCTCGTCCTCGACCTGCGCGACGTCTCGCTCCGCCGCGAGGGCCGGACCCTGGTGGGTCCGGTGACGTGGCAGGTGGAGCTCGACGAGAGGTGGGTGGTGCTCGGCCCCAACGGCGCGGGCAAGACCTCGCTGTTGCGGATCGCCTCCGCGCTCGAGTACCCCAGCTCGGGGACCGCGGTGATCCTCGGGGAGCAGCTCGGGCGCACCGAGGTGACCGAGCTGCGGAGCCGGGTGGGCCTGTCGTCGTCGGCGCTCGCGGGCCGGATCCCCGGCGACGAGGTGGTGCAGGACCTCGTGGTCTCCGCCGGGTACTCCGTGCTCGGCCGCTGGCGGGAGGAGTACGACGACCTGGACCTCGAGCAGGCCGCCGACACGCTCGAGGCGATGGGCGCCGAGCACCTGCGCGAGCGGACGTGGGGGACCCTGTCCGAGGGCGAGCGCAAGCGGGTGCTCATCGCGCGGGCGATGATGACCGACCCCGAGTTGCTCCTGCTCGACGAGCCGGGCGCCGGCCTGGACCTGGGGGGCCGCGAGGACCTGGTGGCCCGCCTCGGCGACATGGCGATGGACCCGGACGCGCCCGCCACCGTCCTCGTCACCCATCACGTGGAGGAGATCCCGCTGGGCTTCACGCACGCGATGCTCCTCGCCGAGGGCGGGGTCACGGCGATGGGGCTCATCGAGGACGTCATCACGTCGGAGAACCTCAGCGCGGCGTTCTCGCAGCGGATCGTGGTGGACGCGATCGACGGCCGGTACTTCGCGCGGCGGGCCCGGCGCTCCGGCCGGCACCGACGGCCGTGACCGCCCCGGGGACCGACCACGCCCCCGGGGACGTCCCCGTCCGTGAGGCGGCCACGGTCGCGCTCGTGCGGGACGCGGCGATCGGCGGCGGGGTCGAGGTCTTTCTCCAGCACCGCGTGGGCACCATGCAGTTCGCGGCGGGGATGTCGGTCTTCCCCGGCGGCGGCGTCGAGCCCCGCGACCACGAGGGCACCCGACCGTGGCGCGGTCCCGGGCCCGACTGGTGGGCCGAGCGCTTCGGGGTCACGCCGGCCCGCGCCGCGGCCGCCGTGCGCGGGGTCGCGCGGGAGTTGTTCGAGGAGAGCGGGGTCCTGTTCGCCGAGCCGGCCGGCGACGGGCCCGCGACGCGCCCCGGGACGGACGAGAGGGTGGCCCTGGACGCCGGGGAGGGCGACCTGGACTCCCTGCTGGCCGCCCACGGGTTGGTCCTCGCGGCGCACCTGCTGCGCCCCTGGGACCGCTGGACCACGCCGCCCGGCCCGCCGCGGCGCTACGACACCCTGTTCTTCGTGGCAGCCCTGCCCGAGGGCGAGACCCCGGACGGCGGCACGACCGAGGCCCGGGCCACCGGCTGGATCCGGGCCGACGAGGCCGCCACCGCGGGCACGCTCGGCCGCCTCGGCATGATGCGCCCCACCCTCGCCACGCTCGCCGAGCTCGCCGCCGCCGAGAACGTGGCCGAGATCCTGGCCACCCCGCGGACCGTGGTCGGGCAGGGCCACTAGGTGCGGGCCCGATGACCCCCGAGGATCTCGACTTCCTCCTCTCCGACGCCGGGGCGGAGCTGCTCGCGGTGGCCGCGGCGCAGGACTTCTCGCCCGGCGCGCTGGTGGCCGCGACGGAGGCGGTCCGGCGGGCCGACCCGGTCCACGCCGCGGCCGCGATCGACGTGGTGACCGCGCGGC
>DUTZ01000041.1 GCA_012841845.1 Actinomycetales bacterium
CACCCACCACGCCGCCGCGCACGGGCTGCGGGCGACCGTGCTCGCCCACGCCACCAGCGCCGACTCGCCGTACGGTAGCGCCGACCGGGTCGTGGGCTACCCGGCCGTGCGGTACGACCCCGTCGGGCCGACGCTGCCCGGCTACGCCCGCGCCGTGCTCGCGCACCACCTCGGCGCGGGGCCGAACCCCGCGGACCAGCCCGGCTGGCGCACGCTCCTCGATCACCCGTGGCTGCGCCGCGAGGGGGCCTGCTTCGTCACGCTGCGGCGCGGCGACCGCCTGCGCGGCTGCATCGGCACCGTGGACCCCTACCGGGCGCTCGGCGCCGACGTGGCCGGCAACGCGATCGCCGCCGCCACCCGCGACCACCGCTTCGACCCCGTCACCGTCGACGAGCTGCCCGGGCTGCGGGTCGAGGTCTCGGTGCTCTCGCCGCGCACCCCGACCACCGCCCGCGACCTGCGACCCGGGACCGACGGCGTGGTGCTCGCCGGGACCGGGCCCGACGGTCGGCCGCGCCGCGCCACATTCCTGCCGCAGGTGTGGGAGTCGCTGCCGGACACCGGGGAGTTCCTCGCCGCGCTGCGCCACAAGGCGGGGGTGGTGGACGGGAGCGGGCCGTGGGACGGGGCCGGGCCGGAGGGTGACGACGACGAGGACCTCAGCCGCTTCACCGTGGACGCCTGGGAGGAGGACCCATGACCACATCCCCGACCCCCGCCGGCGCCGGAGAACCGTACGTCGGCCGGTGGTGGGACACGACCGACGACGGCCGCGTGCACTGCCACCTGTGCCCGCGGCACTGCCGGATGAAGGACGGCCAGCGCGGGTTCTGCTTCGTCCGCATGAACCAGGGCGGGCGCCTGATCCTGGACACGTACGGGCGCAGTTCGGGCTTCTGCGTGGATCCCATCGAGAAGAAGCCGCTCAACCACTTCCTGCCCGGCACGTCGGTGCTGAGCTTCGGCACGGCCGGCTGCAACCTGGGCTGCAAGTTCTGCCAGAACTGGGACATCTCCAAGTCGCGCGAGACGGACACGCTCGCCGACGCCGCGAGCCCCGAGGCGATCGCCGCTACGGCCGTCGAGGCCGGCGCCTCGTCGGTGGCGTTCACGTACAACGACCCGGTGATCTTCGCCGAATACGCGATCGACGTAGCCGCGGCCTGCCGTGAGCGCGGCGTCAGGACCGTCGCGGTGACCGCGGGGTACATCGAACAGGAGCCGCGGCCGGAGTTCTTCGCCGCCATGGACGCGGTCAACGTGGACCTCAAGGGCTTCACCGAGGAGTTCTACCGCACGGTCACCGGCGCCGAGCTCGAGGTGGTCAAGGACACCCTGCGGTACCTCGCGACCACCGACACGTGGCTGGAGATCACCACGCTGCTCATACCGGGGCAGAACGACTCCGACGCGGAGATCGCCGCGATGTGCGAGTGGGTCGTGTCCGAGCTCGGGCCGGACGTGCCGCACCACTTCTCGGCGTTCCACCCCGACCACCGGATGCGCCACATCGAGCGCACCCCGGAGCTCACCCTGCGGCGGGCGCTGCGGCACGCGCGCGACGCCGGAGAGCGCTTCGCCTACACCGGCAACGTCCACGACAAGGACGGCGACACCACCTACTGCCCCGGCTGCGAGAGCCCGCTCATCGTGCGCGACTGGTACCGCATGGTCGACTACGCCGTGAGCCCCGACGGCACCTGTTCCGTGTGCGGCGCCGCGGTCCCCGGGGTGTTCGACCCGGCGGGCCCCGGCGACTTCGGGCCCCGCCGCATCCCCCTGCGGATCGCGCCCACCTGAGCGGGGAGGATGGGTGCGGAGCGCGCCCAGCACGGAGAGCACCCAGTACGGAGAGAACGGAGAGGACCACCGGAGATGACGACGACGAGTGCGGACGACCACGGGCCTTCGGCCGCCGACCTGCGCGACCAGGGCTTCTCGACCCGACGCGAGGTGATGAGCGACGCCTTCGTGGACCGCGCCATGGGCCGCGCCGAGGGCACCGCCTCGGAGGCGATCCAGTACGTGGTGACCGAGAACGTGTGGGGCAACATCTGGAACCGCCCGGGGCTGGGGCGCCGGGACCGCAGCCTGCTCAACATCGGCATGCTCGTGGCGCTGCGGGCGAACGCCGAGCTGGCCGGGCACGTCCGCGGCGGGCTCACCAACGGGCTCACCCGCGAGGAGATCACCGAGGCCGTCATCCACGCCTCCGGCTACTGCGGGGCGCCGGCCGCGCTCTCGGCCATGAAGACGGTCCAGGAGGTCTTCGACACCCTCGACGGGGAGTAAACTCGACGGCGAGAAGTGACACCCGTCACGTACCGCCGCCCGAGTCCCCTCGAAGGAGCCCCCGAACATGCGCAGCACCATGCAGACCGAGCCGCTGAACATCAGCACGATCCTGCGGTTCGGCGAGACCGTCCACAAGGGCGCGGTCGTCACCACGTGGACCGAGTCGGGGCCTCGCAGCCTGACGTTCGGTGAGCTCGGGGCCCGCGCGGCGCAGCTGGCCCACGCCCTGCGCGGTCTGGGCATCGACGGCGACCAGCGCGTCGCCACGTTCCAGTGGAACAACTCCGAGCACATGGAGGCCTACCTCGCCGTGCCGTCGATGGGCGCCGTGCTGCACCCGCTCAACATCCGGCTGTTCCCGGACCAGTTGGCGTACATCGCCGACCACGCCGAGGACAAGATCGTGATCGTGGACCCGAGCCTGGTGCCGCTGCTCCAGCCGCTCCTGCCGCGGTTCTCGACGGTCGAGCACGTCGTCGTCACCGGGGGCGCCGCGTCGACCCTCGAGGCCCCGGAGCACATGCAGGTCCACGACTACGAGGAGCTGCTCGCCGGCCAGCCCACCGAGTTCGACTGGCCCGAGGTGGACGAGAACTCCGGCGCGGCGATGTGCTACACCTCCGGCACGACGGGCGACCCGAAGGGCGTCGTCTACTCGCACCGGTCGATCTACCTGCACTCGATGCAGGTGTGCATGTCGGACGGCATGAGCATCTCGGTGGACGACAACGTCCTGGCGATCGTCCCGATGTTCCACGCGATGTCGTGGGGCCTGCCCTACGCCGCGTTCATGGTGGGTGCGTCGCTGCTCATGCCGGAGCGTTTCCTGCAGCCCGAGCCACTGGCGGCGATGATCGCGTCCGAGCGGCCCACGCTCGCCGCGGCGGTGCCCACCATCTGGCAGGCCGTGGACGCCTACAGCGTGGACCACCCGATCGACATGTCGAGCTTCCGCGCCGTGGTGGTGGGCGGCAGCTCCTGCCCGCCGGCGCTCATCCGCAAGTTCAAGGAGAACTACGGGATCGACATCATCCACGCGTGGGGCATGACCGAGACCTCGCCGATCGGCACGCTCGCGCGGCCGCGCGCGGACCTGCCCGAGGAGAAGCAGTTCGAACTCCGCAAGACGCAGGGGCGCATGCTCGCCGGCGTGGGTCTGCGGATCGTCGACGACCTGGGCGAGCCGCTGCCCTGGGACGGCGAGTCCGTGGGCGAGGTCGAGGTGCGCGGCCCGTGGATCACGGGCAGCTACTACAAGGTGGACGCCCCCGACTCGTTCGACGACGGCTGGCTGCGCACCGGCGACGTCGGCTACATCCTCCCCGAGGGCTTCCTGCAGCTCACCGACCGCGCCAAGGACATCATCAAATCCGGCGGCGAGTGGATCTCCTCGGTGGAGGTGGAGAACCATCTCCTCGAGCACCCGGCGGTGGCCGAGGCGGCCGTGATCGGCGTCCCGGACCCCAAGTGGGACGAGCGGCCGCTCGCCACGATCGTCGTCAAGGACGGCGTCGCCGACCCGAGCGTCGACGAACTGCGCGCGCACCTCGAGGAGCGCATGGCCAAGTGGCAGGTGCCCGAGCGCTTCGCCTTTGTGGACGAGATCCCCAAGACCTCCGTGGGCAAGCTCGACAAGAAGCGGATCCGGAGCTCGCACTCCGAGGGCGAGCTCGACGTGGTCAACGCCCTGGAGCAGTAGTGCCGGTTCCACGGAATCCGTAGCCGAGGGCCCCGCTCGCGCAAGGATAGATGCGTATCCTTGCGTGAGCGTGGGTTCGACGGAAGGATATCCGCCATGCCGAGACTGGTCAGGCAGGATTGGGTTCCCGAACACTCGTATGGCCTGAGTCGACGGGACCGGCGCGGGGGGCCTTACGAGTGCTACGTGCCCGACCCGCTTCTCGGATTGCCCGTCGAACTCGACTCGACCCTTTCTCGCCGGGTCGCCTCCGCCGAGCGCCGCGTCAGGGCGCTCGTTTCCGGTGACACCGGTGCCGGGCTCGAAGGGATCTCGCGGCTCCTCCTCCGTTCGGAGGCCATTGCCTCCTCGCGCATCGAAGGACTCGCACCCGCGCCGGCCCAGGTGGCCATCGCGGAGCTGTCCGGAGTCGAACCCGTCCGCGGCTTCTCCGACGTGGCAGCGCAGGTCGCCAATAACGTCTCCGTGCTGCGGAGGGTGGACGCCGCATTGGCATCGGCCGAGGCGATTCGGGTAGACGATGTGCTCGAGCTTCATCGCGCTCTGTTCCCCTCCGAGTCGCCCTCGGAGCTCCGACGTGTCCAGAACTGGATCGGAGGCTCGACCTGGCACCCCCTCGACGCCGAGTTCGTCCCGCCCCCGCCGGAGGACGTCGCGCCACTCATGCGTGACCTGGTGGACTACGCCAACGGTGCGACCCATGGGCCGCTCGTCCAGGCGGCGCTCGTCCACGCCCAGTTCGAGACGATCCACCCCTTCGGCGACGGGAACGGGCGCATCGGGCGCGCCCTGATCCACGCGGTCCTGCGCCGCCGAGGGCTGACGCCCGCCCCGGTGCTACCGGTGAGCATGATCCTGCACACGTGGTCGGACCGGTACGTTGCCGGACTGACCGCCTTCCGGGCGGCGCCTGACGACCCGGACGGGCTTCGCGCGGGCGTGACGACGTGGGTCGAGACTTTTGTCGGCGCCGTGGAGGCCGCCGTCGGCCAGGCGGAGCGGATCGCCGACGACATCGGGGACCTACGGGAGGAGTGGGCGGAGCGCGTGGGGCGGCACAGGCGGGAGCGGGGCCTGCGGCCCGTGCCGCGAACCGACTCGATCGACGCCGCGATTCTCACAGGGTTGCCCGAGCATCCCGTGCTCACGACCAAGGTGGCCGCCGACGTGTACGGAACCACGGAGACCTCGGCTCGGCGGGCGCTCGAGTTGCTGGCCGGGTCCGGCGTCGTCGAGAGGAAGACCATCGGTACCCGGACGAGCGGATACCTGGCCCGCGACGTGCTGGACCTCGTCGCCTTTGCCGAGCGTCGGCTCGCGAGCACGCGTCTGGACACCAGAGAGGCGCGGCCGAGCGGCTTTGCCGTTCCGGAGTCACCGCCAGTGCGCTGACACCCGCCGCCGCAGCGCCACCGGCAGGCCGTCCCCCGGGTAGGGCAGCGACTCGTTGCGCATGGGCGGGGCGTAGTCCGCCGGCACCGTCCACTCGAAGTGGCGCAACAGGGCGCTCAGGACGAGCTTGGTCTCGAGCTGGGCGAAGATCATGCCGAGGCACTTGTGCACGCCGCCGCCGAACGGCTCCCACGCGTAGCGGTGCGACTTGTCCTCGCGCCGGGCGTCGGAGAAGCGCTCGGGGTCGAACACCTCCGGGTCGGTCCAGTACTCGGGCATCCGGTGGGAGAGCAGCGGCATCACGGCGGTGAGCCGGCCGGCCGGGATCGGCACGCCCAGCACCTCGGTGTCCTTGACGGTCCGCCGCGCCAGCACGGGCACGGGCGGGTGGAGGCGCAGCGCCTCCTTCATCACCAGCTGCAGGTCGGCCACCTCCTCGACCTCGGCGAGCGTCGGCGTCGGGCCCAGCTCGAGGCACTGCCGGCGGCAGCGCTCCTGCCAGGCGGGATCGCGCCCGAGCTCGTACACCAGCGACGTGACCGTGCTCGTGGTGGTGTCGTGCGCCGCCATGAGCAGGAAGATCATCTGGTTGACGATGTCGTCGTCGTCGATCCCGCCGGAGGCGTCGGCGACCCGGATCAACGCGGAGAACAGGTCCTCGCCGGGCCGCGCGCGGCGGGCGGGGAGGTGGCGGCGGAGGAAGTCCTCGAGGAGACGACGACCACGCGCGCCGCGGTGCCAGCGGGTGAACGGCACCCGGGTGGAGCGGATGTAGCCGTTCGCCGCCTGGACGCAGTCGACGAAGGCGGCGTTGACCCGCTCCAGCTCGCCCGGCTCGGCGAGCTCGGCGCCGCCCATGAACACCTCCGTGGCCAGGTCGAGGGTGAACGACTTGAGCGCGGGGTACATCGCGAACGCCGGGTCGGGCCGCCAGGCGGCGATCCCGGCCTCGACGAGCGGTGCGAGCGTGCGCGCGTAGCCCTCGAGGTGGGGGCGGGTGAACGCCTCCTGCATGAGGTGTCGGTAGTGGTGGTGCTCCTCGAAGTCCAGCAGCATGAGGCCGCGGTCGAAGAACGGACCCACGAGGTGGCCCCAGCCGGGGCCGTTGGCGAACGCCTTGTCCGCGTTCTGCAGGGCGGCCTGGCAGGCGTCCGGGCCGAGCAGGGCGGTCCACGTCGCGCCCAGGAAGGTCAGGTCGGAGACCGGACCGTGGTCGCGGTACCGGCGGGCCATGGTGGCCAGGGGGTCGTCGACGTACTCCAGGGTCCCGCCGAGGACGGGCAGCCGGGCGCGGAGCGGGGCCGGCCCGGGCCGGAAGACGGTGTCACGCGAGGGGGCTGCGGTTGACATAGGGCACCTCTGTGTCGGGTGCCCCCAGTCTGTGACTGCCGTCACATACTGTCAAGTATGGATCGCGGCCCGCGCGTGGGGGCCTCGGCTCAGGCGCGCTCGACCAGCGCGGAGACCTCCACCCCGTCGGGCAGGGCGCCGTACTCGGCCGAGCGGTCGTCGCCGAGGCGCGCCAGGCAGAACGCCTCCGCGACGGGCGCCGGAGCGTGGGCGAGCAGC
>DUTZ01000548.1 GCA_012841845.1 Actinomycetales bacterium
CGCCGCCGCGTCCGTCCATCCGGCGGCGGACCTCGCGGGCCACCGTCGGGCCGTACTGGCGGCCGAGTCGGACTGCGGTGCGGCCCACGCGGGCCCAGTTGATCGCCATGTCCACCAGCGTAACGGCGTCTAGGGTCAACGCCCATGGACGTACTGCTGGCGGTGCTGTGGGCGGACGACGACGCGGGGGCCCCGCCCGACGCGGACGCGCTGCGCGCGGACGTGTCCCGGGCCCTGGCGGGACCGCTCGCGGAGCTCGGGGTGACCGAGGTCGTCGTCAACGTCCGCGACCGGCTCGTCGAGGGGGCCCTCATCGACGTCCGGGTCACCCCCCGCCCGTTCGCCGCCGCGGTGCGGGCGGGCGTCCCGGTGGCCTCGAGGACCGCGTGCGCGGGGATCCTCGACGCGCTGGCCGGCCTGGGGCCGGTCTCGGCGTGGTCGGTGACCGCCTCCGAGCCGCTCCCGCCGCCCGCGCCCGGCCCCGACGGGCGGTGCGACGGCATGGCCAACCTCGCCCTCCTCCGGCGACCCGAGCGGATCGGGCGGGGGGAGTGGCTACGGCGGTGGCTCGAGGACCACACCCCGGTGGCGATCGCCACGCAGTCGACCACCGCCTACACCCAGCACGTGGTGGTCCGCGCGCTCACCGACGACGCCCCGGCGATCGACGGCGTGGTCGAGGAGGTCTTCCCGCTCGGGGCGGTGCGGGATCTGGGCGTGTTCTTCGACGCCGCCGGGGACGAGACGCGGCTGGCCGCCAACATGGAGGCGATGACGGCCTCGACCGGACGGTTCCTCGACGACGGCGCCGTGGACGCGATCCCCACCGGCCGGTACGTGATGCGGGTTCCCGGCCCGGACGTGTGACAATGGGGCCATCGTCCGGGCGGACCTCTCGCCCCGCCACGCCCGGGACCGCCATGTAGGAGTGATCGAGATTCCCAACTTCGCCGAGACGACGTTCACCGATCCCGCCCGGATCAGGAACTTCTGCATCATCGCGCACATCGACCACGGCAAGTCCACCCTGGCCGACCGCATGCTGCAGCTCACCGGCGTGGTCGAGGAACGGCTCATGCGCGCGCAGTATCTCGACAGCATGGACATCGAGCGCGAGCGCGGCATCACGATCAAGGCGCAGAACGTCCGGTTGCCCTGGGTGCCCCGGTCGGGCGCGCACGAGGGCGAGGAGATCGTCCTGCACATGATCGACACCCCCGGGCACGTCGACTTCACCTACGAGGTCTCGCGCGCGCTCGAGGCGTGTGAGGGTGCGATCCTGCTCGTGGACGCCGCGCAGGGGATCGAGGCGCAGACGCTGGCCAACCTCTACCTGGCGATGGACAAGGACCTGGAGATCATCCCGGTCCTCAACAAGATCGACCTGCCGGCCGCCGACCCGGACAGCTTCGCCGCCGAGATCGGCCAGATCATCGGCTGCGAGCCCGAGGAGGTCCTCCGGGTCTCCGGGAAGACCGGCGAGGGCGTCGCGGAACTGCTGGACCGCGTGTGCGAGGCCGTGCCCGCCCCGGTCGGCGACGCCGACGCCCCGGCCCGCGCCCTGATCTTCGACTCGGTCTACGACACCTACCGTGGCGTCGTGACCTACGTCCGCGTGGTCGACGGCGAGCTCAAGCCCCGCGAGAAGATCCAGATGATGTCCACCGGCGCGACCCACGAGCTGCTGGAGATCGGCGTCATCTCTCCCGAGCCCAAGGCCACCAAGGGGCTCGGCGTGGGCGAGGTGGGCTACCTCATCACCGGCGTCAAGGACGTCCGCCAGTCCAAGGTCGGCGACACCGTGACCTCGGCGCGCGGCGGCGCCCCCGAGCCGCTCGCGGGCTACGAGGAGCCCAACCCCATGGTCTTCTCGGGGCTGTACCCGATCGACGGGTCCGACTACCCGGTCCTGCGCGACGCGCTCGACAAGCTGCAGCTCAACGACGCCGCGCTCAACTACGAGCCCGAGACCTCGGTCGCGCTGGGCTTCGGCTTCCGCTGCGGCTTCCTGGGGCTGCTCCACATGGAGATCACCCGCGAGCGCCTGCAGCGCGAGTTCAACCTCGACCTCATCTCCACCGCGCCCAACGTCGTCTACCGGGTGGTCTCGGAGGACGGCACCGAGCACCAGGTGACCAACCCGTCGTACTGGCCCGAGGGCAAGCAGCGCGAGGTGTACGAGCCGATCGTCAAGACCACGATCATCGTGCCCAGCGAGTTCGTCGGCACCACGATGGAGCTGTGCCAGTCCAAGCGCGGCGAGATGAAGGGCATGGACTACCTGTCCGAGACCCGCGTCGAGCTCCGCTACGTCATGCCCCTCGGCGAGATCATCTTCGACTTCTTCGACTCCCTCAAGTCCCGGACCAAGGGGTACGCGTCGCTGGACTACGAGGATGCCGGCGAGCAGCTCGCGGACCTGGTCAAGGTGGACATCCTGCTGCAGGGGGAGGCGGTCGACGCGTTCAGCGCGATCGTGCACCGGGACCACGCCCAGGGGTACGGCAACAAGATGACCGTCAAGCTCAAGGAGCTCATCCCGCGCCAGCAGTACGAGGTCCCGGTGCAGGCGGCGATCGGGTCCAAGATCATCGCCCGCGAGAACATCCGCGCCATCCGCAAGGACGTGCTCTCCAAGTGCTACGGCGGCGACATCAGCCGTAAGCGCAAGTTGCTCGAGAAGCAGAAGGAGGGCAAGAAGCGCATGAAGTCGATCGGCCGGGTGGACGTGCCGCAGGAGGCCTTCGTCGCCGCGCTGTCGGCGGACACCAGCGCGGACAAGAAGAAGTAGTCACGGCGGACGTCCGTAGACTCGGCGCCATGACCGCCCCGAGTGCCGACACCGCCCGCCACCCGCTGCTCGACGAGTCCGGGCTCCCGTACGGGCTGCCCGACTTCGCGTCGATCACGGACGCGGATCTCGAGCCGGCGATCCGCGCGGCGATCGACGACCACGCGGCCGAGGTCGCCGCCGTCGTCGCGCTCCCGGAGGAGCCCACGGCCGAGAACACGGTGGTCGCCCTCGAGCGGTCGGGCAGGGCGCTGCACCGGGTGCTCTCGACCTTCTACGGGCTGCTCGGCCCGGACGCCACCCCGGCCCGACTCGAGGTCGACCGCGTGGTCTCGCCGCTGCTCGCCGCGCACCACTCCGCGATCATGTCCGACCCCGCCCTCTACGCCCGTGTGGACACGGTCTTCCGCGCGCTCGAGGACGGGCTGCTCGACCTCGACGACGAGACGGCACGACTGGTGCGCCGCCACCACCGCGACCTGCTCCGGGCGGGGGCGGGGCTCGACGACGAGGAGCGCGGTCGACTCACCGCGATCGACACCCGGCTCGCCGAACTCACCACGGCTTTCGGGGAGAACCTGCTGGCCTCGACCACGGAGCTGGCCGTGCCGGTCACCGACGAGGCGGAGCTCGAGGGGCTGCCCGAGTCCCTGCGCGCCCCGCTCGCCGCGGCCGCCACCGAGGCGGGCCGCGAGGGCTGGCTCATCCCGCTCGGTCTGCCCACGGTCCAGCCGATCTCCGCGTGGCTCGCCCACGCGGGCCTGCGCCGCCGGGTCATGGAGGCCTCGCTGCGGCGCGGCGCGACCCCCGGGCACGACAACACCCCGATCGTGCTCGAGATCGTCCGGCTCCGCGCCGAGCGGGCCGAGTTGCTCGGTCTGCGCTGCCACGCCGATCACGTGCTCGCCGTGGAGACCGCCGGGACACCCGAGGCGGCGCGCGGGCTGCTGCTCGACGTGGTCGACGCCGCCGTCACCAACGCCCGCAACGAGGCCAAGGACCTGCTGGGCGGCGAAGAGCGGGAGCTCGACCCCGCCGACTGGGCCTACCTGTCCGAGCGGCTGCGCGCCGAGCGCTTCGAGGTGGACGACGCGCGGGTGCGTCCGTTCTTCGAGCTCGAGCGCACCCTCCGGGACGGCGTCATGCACGCGGCGTCCGAGCTCTACGGCCTGCGCTTCGTCGACCGTCCGGACCTGAGCGGATACCTGCCGGACGTCCGCGTGGTCGAGGTCTTCGACGAGCAGCGCACCGAGCGGGACGCCGGGGTGGGCCTGCTCCTGCTGGACTACTACGCCCGGCCCACCAAGCGGGGCGGCGCCTGGATGTCCTCGTTCCGCGACCAGTCCCGGCTGCTCGACGAGCGCCCCGTCGTCGTCAACGTCATGAACCTGTCCCGCCCCGCCGACGGCGAACCCACCCTGCTCACGATGGACGAGGTCACCACCCTGTTCCACGAGTTCGGCCACGCCCTCCACGGTCTGCTGTCGGACGTGGAGTACCCGGTCTTCTCCGGGACGTCGGTGCCGCGGGACTTCGTGGAGTTCCCCTCCCAGGTCAACGAGATGTGGGCGCGGCGCCCGGACATGCTCGCCCGGTACGCGCGGCACGTGGCCACCGGGGAGGTGATCGACGACGACCTCGTCGCGCGGATGCGCCAGGCCGAGCGCTTCGGCGAGGGCCAGGCCACCGTCGAGTACCTCGGGGCGGCGCTGCTCGACCTGGCGTGGCACTCGCTCACCCGGGCGGAGGCCGAGGAGGTCACCGACATCGACGCCTTCGAGGCCCGGGTCCTGGCGGACGCGGGGCTGGACGTGCCGGGCATCCATCCGCGGTACCGGTCGCGCTACTTCCAGCACGTCTTCGCCGGCGGCTACTCGGCGGCCTACTACTCGTACTTCTGGGCGGAGGTGCTCGACGCCGACGCCGCCGAGTGGTTCGACGAGCGCGGCGGCCTGCAGCGTTCCTCGGGCGAGGCGATGCGGCGCGAGGTGCTCTCGCGCGGTGGTGCCATCGACTTCCTCGACGCCTACCGCGCCCTGCGCGGCTCCGACCCGAGCCCCCGCGCGCTCCTGCGCCGTCGCGGGCTCGACAGCGCGGTGGTGGGCGGCGGCGCGGCCGTCGCCGGCGGACGGTCGTAGGATCGGCTCGTGACCGCCTTCCTCGGGTTCTGGGACAGGGTCGAGCTCTGGCTCGTGACCCTGCCCTTCGCCCTGCAGGTCCTCATCATGGTGGTGATGGGGCTCCCGGTGTTCCTGCTCGTCGCGACAGGTGTCGAGCGCGTGTCGGACCTGCTCGTTCGCGGCATGCGGGGC
>DUTZ01000549.1 GCA_012841845.1 Actinomycetales bacterium
AGCTCCCACGGGCGCAGGACGATCTCGGCGCCGGCCTCGTCGTCGTCACCGGCTCCGGGCCCGGCACCTCCCCCTGCTCCGACCCCGGCCCCGGCGAGCCACGCGTCGAGCCGCTCCGCCAGAGCGCGGGCGCGGCGCGCGTCGCGGCCCCGGTGGGCGTCGACGAGCCCCCGGAGCCGGGCGAGGTGGCGCTGTGCATCCATACCCGCCGATCGTACGGGGCCAGTACCCTCGGCCCCATGGCCCCGACGACGTCTCGTCCCGTGTCCGTATCGACCTCCTCCGGCCCCCACCCGGGCGACCCCCGGCCCGCCGAGCCCGAACTCACCGACGACGGGCACGTGGTCGAGGCCAGCGCCGACGACTACCGCCACGCCTCCGAGCTGGAGATCGACCGCGAGTGGTACAAGTCCGCCGTCTTCTACGAGGTCCTGGTCCGCGCGTTCAACGACTCGGACGGCAACGGGACCGGTGACCTGCGCGGGCTCACCGAGAAGCTCGACTACCTCGAGTGGCTGGGCGTGGACTGCCTGTGGCTGCCGCCGTTCTACGACTCGCCGCTGCGCGACGGCGGCTACGACATCCGCGATTTCCGCGCCGTGCTGCCCGAGTTCGGGACCGTCGAGGACTTCGTGGAGTTTCTCGACCAGGCCCACGCCCGCGGCATCCGCGTGATCACCGACCTGGTGATGAACCACACCTCCGACACGCACGCCTGGTTCCAGGAGTCCCGCTCCGACCCGACCGGCCCGTACGGCGACTTCTACGTCTGGGGCGACGACGACGCGCGCTACCCCGACGCCCGCATCATCTTTGTGGACACCGAGTCCTCCAACTGGACCTGGGACCCGGTGCGCGGCCAGTACTACTGGCACCGCTTCTTCTCCCACCAGCCGGACCTCAACTACGACAACCCCGAGGTCCAGGACGCGATGCTCGACGTCCTGCGCTTCTGGCTGGACCTGGGGATCGACGGCTTCCGCCTGGACGCCGTGCCGTACCTGTTCGAGCGCGACGGTACCAACTGCGAGAACCTGCCCGAGACGCACGAGTTCCTCAAGAAGTGCCGCGCCGTGGTGGACGAGGAGTACCCCGGCCGCGTCCTGCTGGCCGAGGCCAACCAGTGGCCCGAGGACGTGGTGGCCTACTACGGCGAGCCCGAGGTGGGCGACGAGTGCCACATGGCGTTCCACTTCCCGCTCATGCCGCGGATCTTCATGGCCGTGCGGCGCCAGTCCCGCTTCCCCGTCACCGAGATCCTCGCCCAGACCCCGGAGATCCCGTCGTCGGCGCAGTGGGGCATCTTCCTGCGCAACCACGACGAGCTGACGCTCGAGATGGTGACCGACGAGGAACGCGACTACATGTATGCGGAGTACGCCAAGGACCCGCGGATGAAGGCCAACATCGGGATCCGCCGGCGGCTGGCGCCGCTGCTCGACGGCGACGTCAACCAGCTCGAACTCTTCACCGCGCTGCTGCTCTCCCTGCCCGGCTCGCCCGTCCTGTACTACGGCGACGAGATCGGGATGGGCGACAACATCTGGCTGGGCGACCGCGACTCCGTCCGCACCCCCATGCAGTGGAGCCCGGACCGCAACGCCGGGTTCTCCCGCTGCGACCCCGGCCGCCTCTACCTGCCGGTGATCATGGACCCGCGGTACGGCTACCAGGGCGTCAACGTGGAGGCGCAGATGAACTCCACCGCGAGCCTGCTGCACTGGACGCGGCGCATGATCCGCGTCCGCAAGGAGCACCAGGCGTTCGGCCTCGGCGAGTTCACCGACCTCGGCGGCTCCAACCCGAGCATCCTGTCCTACCTGCGCACGCTCGGCGACGACGCGATCCTCTGCGTCAACAACCTCTCCCGCTTCCCGCAGGCGGTGCGCCTGGACCTGGCCGAGTACGCGGGCCGGCAACCCACCGAACTCACCGGCGGGGTGCCGTTCCCCGAGATCGACGCCGACCCGTACCAGATCACCGTCCCCGGGTACGGCTTCTACTGGTTCGAACTCCGAGACCCCACGGAGGCCCCGCGATGAGCACCACCCCCACCGGCATCACGCCCCTCGACGACGCCGCCCTCGCCGCGCTGCTCGCGGACTGGCTTCCCGGGCAGCGCTGGTTCGCCGACAAGGGCCGCGAGGTGGCCGGCGTGGAGATCGCGCGCCGGACCGCGCTCGTCGAGGCCGACGACGTCCTCGTGGAACACCTGCTCGTGGACGTGCGGTTCGCGGACGGCCCCGACGAGCGCCGCACCCGCCGCTACCAGGTGCCACTGGCCACGGCGCACGCCCTGCCCAAGGACCGGCGCGCGTACCCGCTCACCCCGGTGGACGAGAGCGGCGACCCGGTCGGCGACGGCCCGGTGGTCTACGACGGGCTGCGCTCCGTCCGCGGCACCCAGGCCGTGGCCGAGCACCTCGCCGGCCAGGACGAGGTGGGCGACCTGCGGTTCCGCCTCGTCGAGGGCGCGACCGTCCCGACCGGCGAGCCGGGCCGGCTCCTCGGCGGCGAGCAGTCCAACTCCTCGCTCGTCTTTGAGAACGAGCTCATGGTCAAGGTGTTCCGGCTGGTCCAGCCCGGCCTCAACCCGGACGTCGAACTGCACGCCGCGCTCGCCGACCGCGACTGCCCGGCCGTGGCGACGCTGCGCGGGTGGATCGAGACCGACCACCCGACCGGCCCCGGGGGCGAGCCCACCACGCTGGCGATGGCGCAGGAGTTCCTCGCCGGCGCCGCCGACGGCTGGGCCATGGCCACCGCCAGCGTCCGCGACCTCTTCGCCGAGGCCGACCTGCTCGCCGAGGAGGTGGGCACCGACTTCGCCGACGAGTCCCGCCGGCTCGGTGCGGCCGTGGCCCAGGTCCACGACGACCTCGCCGCCGCGCTCGGCACCACCACCCGCGACGGCACCGACCTCGTCGCCGCGATGCGCGCCCGGCTCGACGCCGCGTCCCACGAGGTCCCCGACCTCGGCCGGTTCGTCGACGGCGCCCGCGCCGTGTTCGACAAGGTCGCGAGCGCCGGCCCGGTGCCCGTGCAGCGCGTGCACGGCGACCTGCATCTCGGGCAGGCCCTGCGCGCGCCGGACCGGTGGATCGTCATCGACTTCGAGGGCGAGCCCGGCGCCCCCCTCGAGGAGCGGCGGACCCCCGACTGCACGGTCCGCGACGTGGCCGGGATCCTCCGCAGCCTCGACTACGCCGCCCAGCACACGCTCGTCGGCGTGGAGGACCGCCAGCGACGCTTCCGCGCCCGCGAGTGGTACGACCGCAACCTCGACGCCTTCTGCACCGGCTACGCCGAGGTCAGCGACACCGACCCGCGCGAGACGGACGCCCTGCTGCGCGCCTACGCGCTCGACAAGGCGATCTACGAGGTGGTCTACGAGTCCCGCAACCGGCCGGGCTGGATCGGCGTGCCCCTCGGCGCCGTCGAGCGGATCCTCGCGCTCGGATAGTGGGGCGGGTGCCCGGGGGCCGGTGCCGCGATCCGGACGCTCTGCGGTTTCGCTCACTCGCGCACATCCGCGACGACCCCATCTGCACCATCCGACGTGCCAGGTCACTCACGCCCCATTCCGTGCGGGCCGCCGGCCGCTCTCGTCAGGGCCTCCCCCGCGCTTGTGAGCGAAACCGGCCCCGGGGACTGCGCGACTCCCTGTGAGCGAATCCGATTCGCACCGCTTCAGCCTCCGACTCGCTCACTCCGGGTGGCCGGCGCCGGTGTCCGGTCGTGGCCACCCTCACCCCTGCGCGGCCGCGCGCGGACGCGACCAGGGACGATTCCGCCCCGAGCCCGATGGGGCACATCAGGGAGCATGCGCGAGTGAGCGAAACGCCAGAGCCTCGCGACAGCATGTCCGTCCCCGGTCCGGGCGGCGGATGGCGCGCGGCGGCC
>DUTZ01000550.1 GCA_012841845.1 Actinomycetales bacterium
ACCCTCTCTCACGGGAGGGTCCGGGGCGGCGTCGTCGTGGCGTGCGGTGGCGGCGCTCAGCCGGCGTACGAGCGGAGCTTGTCGGCGCGGCGGCCCTCGCGGAGCTTGGCCATGACCTCGCGCTCGATCTGGCGGACGCGCTCACGGGAGAGCCCGAAGCGCTTGCCGATCTGGTCGAGGGTGCGCGGCTGGCCGTCTTCGAGGCCGAAGCGCAGGGTGATGACCTGCTGCTCGCGCTCCTCGAGGGTGGCGAGCACGGCGCGGACGTCGGAGTGCATGACGTTGGAGACGACCGTGTTCTCGGCGCTGATCGCCTCGGCGTCCTCGATGAAGTCGCCCAGGGGCGCCTCCTCGTCGGCGCCGACCGGCATGTCCAGGCTCACCGGGTCCCGCGAGTGGTCGAGCAGCTCCTCGATCTTGTGGGCCGGGATGCCCGACTCCTCGGCGAGCTCCTCGAGCGTGGCCTCGCGCCCCAGCTGCTGGTGCAGTTCGCGCTTGATCCGGGCGAGCTTGTTGACCTGCTCGACCAGGTGCACGGGGAGGCGGATGGTGCGGGACTGGTCTGCCATGCCGCGGGTGATGGCCTGACGGATCCACCACGTGGCGTAGGTCGAGAACTTGAAGCCCTTGGCGTAGTCGAACTTCTCCATGGCACGGATGAGCCCCAGGTTGCCCTCCTGGATGAGGTCCAGCAGCGGCATCCCGCGGCCCGTGTAGCGCTTGGCCAGCGAGACGACCAGGCGGAGGTTGGCCTCGAGCAGGTGGGCGCGGGCGGCCTCGCCCTCCGCGACCACCACCTTGAGGTCCGCCTTGCGGACGGGACCGATGCGCTTGCGGGTGGCCAGGAGGTGCTTGGCGTAGAGGCCGGCCTCGATCCGCTTGGAGAGTTCGACCTCCTGCTCCGCGTTGAGCAGGGCGGTCTTGCCGATCCCGTTGAGGTAGACGCGCACCAGGTCCGCGCTCGGGCCCTGACCGTCCGTATCCGCCTCCGTCCGTCGGTCCGATCGGGTGGTGGCTGACGTCATGTCTCCTCCTCCTGCCGCTCCCGGGAGCACCGGGTGGGCGTTCGGTCGTGGATGGGCGGATCCCCAGCGTGTCCGGGTTGCGGTCACGTACGTGTACAACGGCCGGGGGCGCCGGAATGTTCCCGGGGCCATGAGATCGGTCACAGGGCGCGACCTGCGGCGATGGATCAGCCGGTCTGAGAAGTCACTGAGAGGTGCGGGGTGCGGGAGAACGGGTCTCGACGAGGACGGTGAACGGGCCGTCGCCCACCGAGTGCACGCCCATCATCGCGCCGAAGACGCCGGTGGCCACCTCCAGCCCGCGGCCGCGCAGTCCGTCGACGACGGCCGCGACGAGCGGCTCGGCCGTCTCGGGCCGTGCCGCGCGGGTCCACGACGGGCGCCGGCCCTTGGCGGTGGAGCCCATCAGGGTGAACTGGCTCACGACGAGGACCGGCGCCCCGACGTCGACGGCCCCCACCTCGTCCCGCAGGATCCGCAGCTCGGCGATCTTGCGCACCATCGTCGCGACGTCGGCCTCGTCGTCGTCCACCGACACCCCGAGCAACACGAGCAGCCCCGGGCGGTCCAGGGCGCCCACCACCTCGCCGTCGACGGTCACCGACGCCTCGGTGACCCGGGAGATCACGGCGCGCATGCTCAGACCTCCCCGTCGGGCGCGCCCGCGGCGGCGTGGGGCGGCACCAGTCCGGGCACCCCGGCGGGGACCACGACGCCGTGGAGGAACAGGTCGGCGACCACCCGGCGCATGGCCGGGGCCAGGGCGTCCGGGTCCAGGCCCGCGCCGGCAGCCGCGAGCACGACGAGGTCCTCCAGCGGCAGCGCGCCCATCCGGGCGCCGCGCAGGACCGTCGCGGTGAGGTCGTCGATCTCGTGCCGCCACCGGGCGCCCGTGACGCGCTCGACCACCACGGTGCGACCCGACTCGGGGTCGTCCGCGCCCGGCGCCAGCGACTCCGAGACGTGCAGCCGGACGTCGGGGGAGAGGGTGAACACGGTGGCGTCGAGGGCCGGGGCCTCGCCGCCGGACCTCTCGGCCGCCCCGCGAAGCCACGCGGTGCGGGCGAAGTGCGCCTCGGCCTCGTCGCCGAGACCGGAGTCGAAGGGATGGGTGAGGTCCTCGCAGAGCACCGACGACGGGCCGTCGATCCGCCGGAGGTAGACGTATCCGAAGCCGACCCCCGCCACCTCGTGCTCGGCGAAGTGGTCGAGCCACGCGTCGGCGGCACGCGCCGTGGCCTCGTCCCGCGGGTCCATCCCCTCGTCGGTGAGCCACGTCCACACGTAGAGCTCGGGGTCCGAGACGTCACGGCGCAGGATCCACGCCTCCACGCCCTCGGCCGGCACCCACGACGCCACGCGCGAGCGCCAGTCCACCCCCGCCTGCTCGACCCACGACGCGAGCATGACCGCGGTCCCGCCGGGCGCGAGGTGCTCCGGCGCGCCGGCGACGACGGTGCGGCTCGCCCCGTCGAGGAGCAGGCCGGACTCCCGGTAGGAGTGCCCCACCTCGGCCGGGCCCACGACGAACGGGGGGTTGGCGACGATCCGGTCGAAGAGCCGCCCGGCCACCGGCTCGTACCAGGGGCCGGTGAGCAGCTCGGCCTCCAGCCCGTTGACGGCGAGGGTGGCGGCCGCCAGCTCGAGGCACCGCGGGGTGATGTCCGTCCCGGTCGCGGACCGGGCGGTGGCCAGCGCGTGGACCAGCTGGACCCCGCACCCGGTGCCGAGGTCGAGGACCGAGCCCGCGGGCGTCGTGGGCGTGATCGACAGCAGCGAGAGGGTCGCCTGGCCCACCCCGAGTACGTGGTCCGGGCGGGTGGTGATGTGGACCATCGAGCCGTCGGCGTCCGAGAACACCCACCGGGTCCCGTGGCCGGAGTCCACGGGGCGCAGGTCGAGAGGGGACCGCAGCCCGGGCGAGCCGTCGGCGGTCGCCGCGCGGGCCCAGAGCCCCGCGGCCACGCCGCCGTCGACCGGCACGTCGGCGAGCACCGCGGTCACGGCCGGCTCGGGCAGCACGTCGCCGAGCACGAACAGGCGGACGAGCAGGCCGACGGGACCGGCGTCGCCTGCCGCCCGGCGCAGCGCCGGGGCG
>DUTZ01000551.1 GCA_012841845.1 Actinomycetales bacterium
GCCGATCGCGTCGGTGAGCGAGGTCGCGCCGGCGTCGAGTCGCTCGGCGAGCCCGGGTACCACCTCGCGCAGCCCTAGTCCCGCGCTCCGGGCGGCGTAGACACCGCCGAGCATCGGGTTGACGAGCCGGGCCACGACGGCCGGGCCGAAGCGCTCGGCGGCGAGCCGGCCGAGCGGGACGTCGCCGCCGCGGTCCCACCGCAGGGGCAGGTCCCGCTCCCGGGCGGCCACGGCGAGCTCGTCTTCCGAGAGGACGCCGGCCAGGGCGCGCACGTCGGAGGGCAGCCCCATCACGGTCCCCGTGGGCATGGGGACCAGCCGGCCGCCGGTGAGGATCGCCGAGCCCCGGCCGCTCGGGTGCCGCAGCGTGTCGGTGAGACCGAGCTCGTCGACGAGCTCCGCGGCCTCGCGGCGGCGGACGATGAAGGCCTCGGCGCCGAGTTCCATGGGCCCGGAGGGGAAGTCCGTGGTGTCGAGCTTGCCGCCGGGCGCGGGCGAGGCCTCGTGGACCGTGATCTGCGCGTCGGGCAGCTCGCGGCGCAGTTGGTAGGCGGCGGTGAGGCCGCTGAGGCCGCCGCCGATCACGGCGATCCGTGGCGCCATCGCCTACCGCCCGGTGAGCTCGTGGACGAGCTCCACCACGTGGGTCACCGCCCCGGGGTCGGTCGTGGGCAGGACCCCGTGGCCCAGGTTGAACACGTGACCGCGGGCGCCGAGCTCGCGGGCGCGGGAGGCCTCGTCGAGGATCCGTCGGACCTCGGCGTCGAGCGGCGCGCGGTCCGCGAAGAGCATCGCGGGGTCGAGGTTGCCCTGCAGGACCTTGCCGGGGGCCCGGGTCGCGGCCTCGTCGAGCGGGAGGCGCCAGTCCACGCCCACCACGTCGACGCCGGCCTCCCCCATCGCACCGAGGAGCTCGCCCGTGCCCACCCCGAAGTGGGTGCGCGGCACCGAGGAGACCACCGCGTCGCCGAGGACGCGGGCCGAGTGCGGCAGCACGAGGGACCGGTAGTCGCGCAGACTCAGCGCGCCGGCCCACGAGTCGAAGAGCTGGACGGCGTCCACGCCGGCCTCGATCTGGGCGCGGAGGAACACGGTGGTGAGGTCGGCCAGCTTGGCGAGCAGCGCGTTCCACACGTCGGGCCGGGAGTGCATGAGCGACTTGGTGCGCTCGTGGTTGCGACTCGGGCCGCCCTCGACGAGGTAGGAGGCGAGGGTGAAGGGGGCGCCGGCGAAGCCGATGAGCGCGACCTCCGGGTCGAGCGCGCCCACCACGAGCCGGACCGCCTCGGCCACCTTCTCGAGCTGGTCCGGGGTGAGCTCGGGCAGCGCGGCCACGTCGTCCTCCGACCGGATCGGCTGCGCGACGACCGGGCCGGTGCCGGGGACGATGTCGATGTCCACGCCCGCGGCGGCGAGCGGGATGACGATGTCGGAGAAGAAGATCGCCGCATCGACCCCGTGCCGGCGCACCGGCTGGAGCGTGACCTCGCACGTCATCTCGGGGTCGAAGCAGGCCTCGATCATGGTGGTGCCGGCGCGCAGCTCGCGGTACTCCGGGAGCGAGCGGCCGGCCTGGCGCATGAACCACACCGGGGTGTGGCGTCCCCCGGCGCCGGTGATCTCGTCGAGGTACGGCCCGGAGCCGGGGCGGCGGGCGGTCCCGCGCTCGGCGGTCGGGGCGGTCTGCTGGGGAGGCACATCGGAGTTCTGCACGTCCCCCATGGTCCCATGTCCGGCCGGGTGGGGTCGCCCACCCCACCGCGGCGGGCCACGGCGCGCCTCCGCGGGGCGCCCCGCCCCCCTGGCTAGCGTGACGACCCGTGAGCACATCGCTGAACCAGGGCGCAGCCGAGCCCGAGATCTTCCGGACGGCGGTCGAGTCGCTGTCCCGGCTCGAGGTGCGACCCGAGATCTCGGTCGGCCCCATCCGCCCGCCGCAGCGCCTGGCCCCGTACAGCCACGCGCTGGGGGTGGAGGTGGTGCCGCCCGCCACCGACGACGTGCCCGAGTTCTCCGACGGCGACGCGTTCGGCCGCCTCATCCTGCTCCACGACCCCTCGGGCGACGACGCCTGGAAGGGCACGCTGCGGCTGGTGGCGTACATCCAGGCGGACATGGAGGCCGCCCTCGCCGGCGACCCGCTCCTGCCGCAGGTCGCCTGGAGCTGGCTCACCGAGGCCCTCGGCGAGGACGCGGGCCCGTACACCGCCCTCGGCGGGACCGTGACGAGCACCGCCTCCGTCCGCTACGGCGACATCGCCGGCCCGCCGCAGGCGCACCAGCTGGAGCTGCGGGCCTCGTGGACCGCCCTCGAGCCCGACCTGTCCGGCCACGCGGCGGCCTTCTGCCGCGTCCTCGCCCTGGCCGCCGGACTACCGCCGGTCGGGGTGACGGCCCTGCACGGGCGGGCGTGAGCGACCGACGCCGCGGTCCGACCCCGCCCGGGGCCCCACCGCCGCCCGCGGACTACGAGTTCGTCGACGACGCCGCCGGGATCCACGAGGTCGCCGACGCCCTCGCCGGCACCGACGGCCCGATCGCGGTCGACGTGGAGCGCGCGTCCGGCATCCGGTACTCGGAGCGGGCGTTCCTCGTCCAGCTCCGGCCCGACTCCGGCCCGGCGCTGCTCGTGGACCCGGAGACCCCCGGGCGCACCGTGGGCCCGCTCGCGGAGCTGCTCTCGGACCGCCCCCTGCTGCTCCACGCCGCGAGCCAGGACCTGCCCTCCCTGCGTGAGCTGGGGATCGCGCCGCGCACGCTCATCGACACCGAGCTCGCGGGACGCCTGCTCGGGGCCGAGCGCGTCAACCTGGGCGCCATGATCTCCGAGCACCTCGGCATCGGCCTGGCCAAGGCGCATTCGGCGGCGGACTGGTCGCGGCGGCCCCTGCCGTCGTCCTGGCTCGACTACGCCGCCTACGACGTGCTGTTCCTCCACGAGCTCGCCGACGCGGTGCTGCCGCTGCTCGACGACCTCGGCCGCCGCGAGTGGTTCGAGGCCGAGTGCCGCCACCTCGTCGAGGCGGAC
>DUTZ01000552.1 GCA_012841845.1 Actinomycetales bacterium
CGTCCACCCCACCCGCGCCCGCGAGGTCACCGACCCCGAGCGCGGCCCCGCCGTCCGCGCGCGCCTGGCCGAACTCGCCGCGCACCCCCGCGTCGTGGCGGTGGGGGAGACCGGCCTGGACCACTACTGGGTGGGCACGATGGACGGTTGCGCCGACCCGGACGAGCAGGAGGAGTCCCTGCGCTGGCACGCCGGGCTGGCCGGGGAGCTGGGCAAATGCCTCATGATCCACAACCGGGACGCCGACGACGACCTCATGCGGGTCCTCGGCGAGGTGACCGGCCCGGGGTCGGGCATCCCGCACGTCATGCTGCACTGCTTCTCCTCTCCGCTGGACGTGGCGGGGGAGGCCCTGGACCGCGGCTACGTGCTGTCCTTCACCGGCAACGTGACCTTCAAGGCCAACGACCACCTGCGCGAGGCCGCGCGGCTCGCCCCCGCCGGGCAGCTCCTCGTGGAGACCGACGCCCCGTACATGGCGCCGGAGCCGTTCCGCGGCGCCCGCAACGAGGTGGGCCTGGTCGGCTACACCGCGCGCGCGGTCGCCGAGGTGCGCGGGCAGACGCCCGAGGAGTTCGTCGCCGAGCTGGGCGAGACGGCCCGGCGGGTCTTCGGGATCACCGTCTGACGCTCCCCTCCCCGACGGGAGTGACGCGTGTGGCTCATGCGGCTCACGGGGAAAATGTAACGAAACGTGATCTGAGGTCCTCGTCGTCGTCGCAGGTCACCGGGCTCACATTGCCCCTGGCGGGCTGGGCCGTTACCCTGTTGTGATGTAACGCGGACGGTCGTCCCTGGCTGTGTCCCCGCCGGACCGCCCGCAGAGCCCAAGGAGAGATCTGACCAGTGGTTGACGACGCACGGCCCGACACACCCGCCGAGAAGACGGGCGCGCTCGCCCCGATCCACCGCCTCAACCGGTCGCGGTCCGGCCTCCTGCGCGCCTCCGTGGCCGGCATGCTCGCCACCCTCGTCGTGGGCGGCGTGGCCGCGCTCGACCAGCGCACGGCCTTCACCCTCGAGGTGGACGGCGCGCCCATCGAGCTCGTCACCTTCAAGTCCGACGTCCGCGAGGCCCTCGCCGAGGCCGGCTACGAGGTCGACGAGCGCGACGTCGTCACCGGCCCGGGCGAGGAGCTCACCGACGGCGCCACGGTGACCCTGCTCCGCGCCCGGCCCGTCACCCTCGAGGTGGACGGCCGCTCCGAGCAGGTGTGGACCACCGCCACCACCGTGGCCGACCTCGTGGCCGAGCGCGGTGACGTCCCCGTCCGCAGCTACGTGACCCCGCGCATCGACTCCGAGGTCCCGCTCGACGGCACCACCGTCTCCGTGGTGACCCCGCGCGAGCTCCTGCTCTCCGACAACGGTGCCCCCGCCGCCCCGGTCGCCGCACCCGGCTCCACGGTGGGCGAGTACCTCGAGCGCGCCGGCATCTCCCTCGGCCCCCTCGACACCGTCGAGCCCGCCGCCGACGCCCCCGCCGAGCCCGGCACCGAGGTCACCGTCACCCGCGTCGCCACCGCCGAGGAGACGGCCGTCGAGACCTTCGACGCGCCCGAGACCCGTCAGGACGACCCGGAGGCGCCCGAGGGCGAGCGCACCGTCGTGGAGCCCGGCACCCCCGGCGAGCGCGAGGTGACCTACTCCGTCACCCGCGTCAACGGCGTGGAGACCGAGCGCACCCGCGGCGAGGAGAAGGTCCTCACCGAGGCCCGCCCCGCCGTGGTCCGCGTGGGCACCAAGCCCGAGCCCGCCGCGCCGGCCGTGAGCCGCGGCGGCGTGTGGGACTCCATCGCGCAGTGCGAGTCGAACGGCAACTGGAGCATCAACACCGGCAACGGCTTCTCCGGCGGCCTGCAGTTCCACCCGCAGACCTGGGCCGGCCACGGCGGCACCCAGTACGCGCCCAGCGCCCACCTGGCCACCCGTGAGCAGCAGATCGCGATCGCCGAGAAGGTCCAGGCCTCGCAGGGCTGGGGCGCCTGGCCCGCCTGCACCGCGAAGCTGGGCCTGCGCTGAGCATCGTCGATCCGGCCGACCAGCCCGACGGCGGCCGGGCCTACGAGCACTTCCGCGGCCTCGCCGACCCGCTCGGCCCGCAGGAGGTCCGCGCGCTCGCCGAGGAGCTGGGCATCCGGCCCACCAAGACGCTCGGCCAGAACTTCGTCCACGACGCCAACACGGTCCGGCGGATCGTGGCGGCCTCGGGCGTGGGCCCCGACGACGCGGTGATCGAGGTGGGCCCCGGGCTCGGCTCGCTCACCCTGCCGCTGCTCGACGCCGCCGGCCGCGTGGTGGCCGTGGAGATCGACCCGCCGCTGGCCGAGCGCCTGCCCCGCACCGTCGCCGAGCGCGCACCCGAGCTGGCCGACCGGCTCACCGTGGTGGGCGCCGACGCGCTCACCGTGACTGCCGCCGACCTCGGCACGCCCGCGCCCACCGCGCTCGTGGCCAACCTGCCCTACAATGTCTCGGTGCCGGTCCTGCTGCACCTGCTCGCCGAGGTGCCCACGATCCGCGCCGCGCTCGTGATGGTGCAGCTCGAGGTGGCCGACCGCCTGGCCGCCGCCCCCGGCTCGCGCGTGTACGGCGTGCCCAGCGTCAAGGCCGGCTTCTACGGCACCGTCCGCCGCACCGGCGTGGTGGGGCGGAACGTCTTCTGGCCCGTGCCCAACGTCGAGTCGGGCCTCGTGCGCATCGACGTCCACCCTGAGGCCCCGTGGGACCTGGGCGCCGAGCACCGGCGGCGCGTGTTCGCCGTGGTCGACGCGGCGTTCGCCCAGCGGCGCAAGACCCTGCGCGCGGCCCTGTCCGGCTGGGCCGGCTCGGGAGCGCGGGCCGAGGAGGCGCTCGTCGTCGCGGACGTGGACCCGCGGGCCCGCGGCGAGCAGCTCACCACCGCCGACTTCGTGCGGATCGCCGACG
>DUTZ01000042.1 GCA_012841845.1 Actinomycetales bacterium
AGCGGCGCTCCCGGCTCGCGGCGCTGGTCGCCGGCAGCCTCGGCGGGCTCGCGCTGATCGCCGACCTGGGGCGCCCGGAGCGGGCGCTCAACATGATGCGCACCATGAAGCTGACCTCCCCGATGTCGGTCGGCTCCTGGATCCTGATGGGGTTCATGGGCACCACCGGGGCGGCCGTCGCCCTCGACGTGGCCACGCCCATGACCCGGCGCACCCGGGCGGAGGGCGTCGCCCGCGTGGGTGAGTCCCTGGCCAGTGCCGGGTCGGCGTTCTTCGCCCCGCCGTTGGCCGCCTACACCGCCGTGCTGCTCTCCGCCACGGCCACGCCCACCTGGCACGAGGCCGCCGACGAGTTGCCGTTCGTGTTCGTCGGGTCGGCCACCGCGGCCGGGGCGGGGCTGTCGCTGGTCACGACCCCGCCGGCGGAGACGATGCCGGCCCGCGTCCTCGCCGCGGCGGGTGCCGCGCTCGACCTGGTCGCCGACCACCGCATGGGCGAGCGGCTCGGGATGCTGGCCGAACCGCTCGAGACCGGGCTGTCCGGACGCCTCCACCGCGCCGCGAAGGTGCTCACGCTCGCCGGCGGCATCGGTGCGCTGGTCGGGGGCGGCCGGCGTCCGACCGCGGCGCTCAGCGGCCTGGCCCTGATGGCCGGGTCGGTGTGCACGCGCTTGGCGGTGTTCCACGCGGGGATCGCCTCGGCGAAGGACCCCAAGTACACGATCGTCCCCCAGCGGGAACGGGCCGAGGCCGCCGCCCGCGCCGGGCACGGGGTCACCCAGCCGGGCGAGCCCGCGCAGGACGCCTGACCGGACCGGTCAGCCCCGCTGCCGCTACCCGCGGACCTCGACCGTCGATCCGGTCGCGGGCACGAACTCACCGATCACCACGGCGCCGGGCAGGTCAACCTCGCCGGCGAGCAGGAGCCCGCCCGAGGTCTGGGCGTCCGCGAGCAGCAGGAGCTCGTCCTCGCCGACGTCGGCGGCCAGGTCCGGGCGCACCCAGTCGAGGTTGCGCCGCGAACCACCGGGGACGAAGCCGTCGGCCATCGACTCCCGCACCCCGTCGAGGTAGGGCACCGCGGCCGCGTCGACGACGGCCGTGACGCCGGACGCCCGCGCCATCTTGTGCAGGTGCCCCAGCAGGCCGAACCCGGTGACGTCCGTGGCGGCGCGGATCCCGGCGGCCAGGGCGGCCTCGGCCGCCTTGTCGTTGAGGGTGGTCATCGACGCGATCGCCTGGTCGAAGACGTCACCGGTCGCCTTGTGCCGGTTGTTCAGCACGCCGACACCCAACGGCTTGGTGAGGGTGATCGGCACGCCGGCGGTGGCCGCGTCGTTGCGCAGAAGCCGGTCGGCCTCCCCGAAGCCGGTGACCGCCAGCCCGTAGATCGGCTCGGGGGAGTCGATGCTGTGCCCGCCGGCCAGGGCGACCCCGGCGGCCTCGCACACCTCCAGCCCGCCGCGGAGCACCTCGGCCGCGAGCTCGAACGGCAGCACGTCGCGCGGCCAGCCCAGGATGTTGACCGCCAGCACCGGGCGCCCACCCATCGCGTACACGTCGCTGAGCGCGTTCGCGGCGGCGATCCGGCCCCAGTCGTGGGGGTTGTCGACGACGGGGGTGAAGAAGTCGGTGGTGGAGATCACGACGCGCCCGGACCCGTCGTCCAGCAGCAGGGCGGCGGCGTCGTCGCCGTCGTCCAGGCCGACGACCAGGCCGGGCGGGCGGCGTCCGGTCAGATGGGTGACCAGCGTCTCGAGCTCGCCGGGCGGGATCTTGCAGGCGCAGCCGCCGCCATGGGCGTACTGGGTCAGCCGGATCGGGGGTTCCTGGGGCACCATGCCCGCCACCCTAGGTGCACTCCCCGGCTGCGCGCCGGAATCCCGCGCGCTAGGGTGACCGCGTCAGGGAGGCGTCTGGGCACCTGGTGGTCCCCCCGGTCTTCAACACCGGTGAGGCCGAGCATCTCGGCCTGGCGGGTTCGATTCCCGTCCGCCTCCGCCACGCGGCAGGAAGGGGCGCCATGACCGACGCGCGGCGCGCCATCCCCCGCACCGACGCCCTGCTCGCCGACGCACGCTTCGCCGACGCGGTCGCCCGCCTGGGCACCGACCGGGTCAAGCGCGCGATCACCCGGGCCCAGGCCGAGGC
>DUTZ01000553.1 GCA_012841845.1 Actinomycetales bacterium
ATCGTCGAACCCATGAGGCGGGCCCACAGGGTCTTCTCGCCGGTGCGGCGCTTGAACCACACGAGGACGTACGAGTTGAGGAGCTCGCCCACCACGTACCCGGCCAGGCCGGCGAGCAGGAACATCGGGGCGACGCCGGCGACGCGCTCGAAGGCCTCCTGGCCGTCGTAGAAGTCGGCCGCCGGCAGGTGGATGGTGAGCGTGAAGCACAGGGCGGCCAGCACGAGCACGGCGAAGCCGGCCAGGACGGTCCGGCGCATGGTGCGGAAGCCGTAGATCTCGCTGATCACGTCGCCGAGGACGTACGCGAGCGGGAAGAGGAAGAAGGCGCCGTCGGTGACGATGCCGTCGAGCTGGAGGAACCCGAGCGACACGCTGAGCTCGGGGAAGAACACGACGCCCTTGGTGGCGGTGATGTTGCTGATCACCATGACGCCCACGAACGTGGCGACCAGGTAGGGCAGGTAGAAGCTGGACACCGTCGCGAAGACGGCGCGGCCGCGGTTCTCGGTGGAGGCGGCTCCGGGGGTGCTGCGGTCGGGGGTGCTGCGGTCGGGGGTGCTGCGCGCCGGCTCGGGGGTGGTCCCGTCCGGCCGCCCAGACCCGTCGGTCACGGGATTCTGCTGCGATGAAGTGGTCACGGGGGCCGATTATCCGCGACCCGCCGTCCTCCCGCGAAAATCGGCGACTCCGATGCCCGATCGGCAGGTCTCACAGGGGTCGCCGATCACGTCATGGAGTCGCCGATTTTCGGGGGAGGGGCGAACGCGGGGCCGAGCGGGGCGTATGCGGGGGCGGGGCTGGTCAGCGGACGGTCCACGGGCCGGCCCGGAGCGACCCGGGCGTGACCACCCCGCCGCGCAGGGCCTCGATCGAGTCGGCGCCGGCCGGCCCGCCCAGGGACGCCACGATCCGGGCGACGACCGACCTCGTCGTCACACCCTCCGCCGCCAGGTCTGCGAGCGTCACCGAGCCGTCGCGCTTGGCCAGCCGCTCCCCGGCGGCGTTCACGGCGAGCGGCACGTGCGCGTACTCGGGCCGCGCGAGGCCGAGCAGCTCGGCGAGGTAGGCCTGGCGCGGCGTGGAGGACAGGAGGTCCTCGCCGCGCACCACCTGGTCGACGCCCTGAGCGGCGTCGTCCACCACGACGGCGAGGTTGTACGCCCACACGCCGTCGCCCCGACGGAGGACAACGTCGTCCACTACTCCCGTATAGGTCCCGTGGACGGCGTCGTGGATCGTCAGCTCGCTCACGCCCGCCCGCAGTCGCAGAGCAGGCACGCGGCCGGGGCCCAGCGCCCGGCGACGGGCGCCACGCACGGTGTCCGGCAGGTCGCGGCACGTGCCCGGGTAGGACCCGGGCGGGGAGTGCGGTGCCCGCGGGGCCTCCTGGATCTCGCGGCGCGAGCAGTAGCACTCGTAGACCAGGCCGTCGGAAGCGAGCCGGCCCACCGCGTCGGCGTAGGCGTCGGAGCGCTCGGACTCCCACATGATCTCGCCGTCCCAGTCGATCCCGATCGCGGCGAGATCCGCCAACTGCCGTGCGGCCACGCCTGGGCGGGCCCTCGCGGTGTCGAGGTCGTCGACGCGCATGCGGAACGCGCGGCCCGAGTCGCGGGCCAGCACCCACGCGGCCACTGCCGTACGGAGGTTGCCCAGGTGCAGATCGCCCGAGGGACTGGGCGCGTAGCGGCCGGCGCCTGTCGGGGCCTCGGCGCCGGCGGCGGGGGAGCGGGGGGTGTCCACGGTCCCAGGGTAGGGGCGGCCGGTCCCGACGTAGGAGCGGCCGGGCGGTGGAACACTGGGCGGCATGAGCACCGACGCACCAAATCCTGACACGCCGAATGCTGAAGAAGCGAGTGTCGACGCGCCGCCCGCCGGCTCGCCCTCCGCCGACGCGCCGCCCGCCGACGACCGGGTCCGCCTCACCGAGGGGCAGATCGCCGAGGGGCTGGCCGACCTGCCCGGCTGGGCCTTCTCCGAGGGCTCGCTCACGTACACGGCCGTGTGCTCCTCGCCGCAGGCCGCGCTCGACCTGGTAGCCGCGATCGGGCAGGCCGCCAACTCCCAGGACCACCACCCCGATCTGCTGTGGAGCTACGACGAGGTGACTCTCGATCTGCGCAGTCACGACGTCGAGGGCGTGACCCGGCGGGACCTGCGGCTCGCGCGATCGGTGTCGGCGCTGTCGGGCGAGTTCGACGCGACGCCGCTGGGCTCGGAGGACTGAGCACCTGCGAGGACTGCCCTCACCGCCGGGTGTCGGCGCGGGAAGGCCACGCCGACTCCGGTGAACGCGTGTCCTAGTGCGGCTACGCGTGGGCAATGCCGCGCGCGTGGCTGCACTACCGCGCGCGTGGGCGGCGCCTCGTGACGGTGGCGCCCCGTGACGGCGGCGCCTCGTGACGGCGGCAGGTTCTGCGGCGGGCCCCGCCTGCTCGCCGCACAGCACAGGGTGCCCGACGGAACCCGATCGAATGGGCGGCGCGCTCAAATGGGCGACGCGGCCCGGGCTCGTGAGCTCCGGGCCGCGTCTGCGGCGGAGGATGCGGGATTTGAACCCGCGAGGGGCTATCAACCCCAACCCGCGTTCCAGGCGAGCGCCATAGGCCACTAGGCGAATCCTCCGTCGGTCATCCTATTGGACGGGAGCGGACTCGCCAAACCGTTCGGCGTCAGAAGGCATCCTGCGGGTGCTGGACCTGGGCGTCGGCCTGGCACGTGCTGTCCTCGGCGAGTGCGTCACCGGGTGTGACGTGTAGGTTGATGCTCATCTCGTAGGGGACCTCGATCGGCCCGGTGCTGTTGCTCGTGGACGTGAACCCGCTGCCGTTGGCCGCGAAGTCGCCGTCGGCGGTCGTGCACTGGACGAGCACGCGAATGCCGATCGTGGAGGGGTCGCCGGCGAGCGGGTCCCGGACGGTGCCGGTCACCTTGACGTGCGCGCCGTCCTCGCGCTCGAGGTCGACCGTGGCGACCACGTCCTCGGCCTCCACGATGTCCGGGTTGGGCGTGAACTCGTCCACGGTGACCCTCGCAGAGCTGACCTTGTCGCGGTACTCGGCGTTCTTGAGGACGAAGGGGTCGATCTCCGCCAGGACCGTGGACTCCCCGGCGGGCACCGGGATGGCGTTGGTGGTCCACTCGGAGTCGTTGAACCCCTCGCCGGCGATGGTGATGGTGAACGTGGCCACCCCCGGGGTGTCGGCGGTGGTGTGCAGGACCAGCATCGGCCGGAGCCTCTGCTCCTCGCCCCGACTGTTCTTCGCGTCGTCCTGGCCGAGGAGAAAGAGGGGATCGGCGGTGAGCGCGGTGACGCCGGCGGGCAGCGCGCCGTCGACGGCGACGTCGACGGTGGGCGTGGGCTCGGTCTTGCCCGAACCTCCGGTGCCGCAGGCCCCCAGCACGAGGGCGGGGGCGAGTGCGAGTGCGGTGAGCGCGCGGAGTCGGCGCATGGGAGAACCTCCTGGGTCGGTGGTGCTGATGGTCGGGGTGGCGTGGACTGATCGGGTACGACGACGAGGCGTGCCGCCGCTGGGATCAGAACAGGTCCGACGGGTACTTGATGGCCGTGTAGAAGAGGCATTCGGTGTCGTCGGTGACGGCTTCGGCCGGCGTCAGCGGGATGCGCGTCTCGATCGTGCGGGGAAGCTCGAGGGGCTTGTCCGAGTTGAGCGAGTGGGTCCACTTGCCGGAGGCGACGAACTCGCCGTCGGGGTTCGTGCACAGGGCGGCGGATTCGGTGACCAGGACGGAGGGATCGCCGTTGATCGGGCCCGGGATGGCGGGCGTGGCGATGGCGACCATGCCCTCCCCCTCCTCCTTGCCGGGGCCGACGGTCCCGGTGACGTCGGTGACGTTGACGATGTCGGGGTGGGGCGTGATCTCGCCGAAGGACAGGTCGACGCCGGTGATCGCGTCGCGGTTCTCGTCGCCGGTGACACTCGTCGAGCGGATCGGGATCAGCAGGGTCTGCGTGCCGACGCCCACCGGGAAGCCGAACGAGCCCCAGTTGATGTCCTTGCCGTCCTCGGTCCGGAAACGGAGGTTGAACCGGATCTTGGCCGGGGCGGCGGCGTCGGCGTGGACCACGACCATCGGGGTGATGTCCTCCTCCGTGCCGAAGCTGTTCGTGGCCTTGCCGTGCGCCAGGATGAGCGGTTCGGCGGTGAGGGAGGTGAGCTCGGCGGGCAGGTCGGCGGACACCTCGACGTCGAGGGTCTTGTACTTCGCGGCGTTGCCATCGGATGTGTCGGAGCCGCAGGCGGCGAGTACGAGTGCCGGCGCGAGCGCCAGGGCGAGCGCGGCGGCGGCGCGGTGGCGGGGGCGGAGTGTGGGATGGGTCGTCACGGTCGAACCTCCTGCTCGTAGGGCATCTCCTGGTGAGCGCCCACATAAACATCAAAGAAACCTTAGTTCGTCCCCGTCGGGGTCGGGGCGATTCCGTGGGACGGACGCCGACGGCGAGGGTGGCGGGTGGCGTGCGGCGGCGGGCCGTCCCCGGCTAGACTCGGCGACGGACCCCGCGCGGCGTCCATCCTGTGAACTCCCCCAGGGCCGGAAGGCAGCAAGGGTCAGCGGGCTCTGGCGGGTGCGCGGGGTCCCTCTACGTCTGGGCACTGTGTACGACCTGGCACCATCCCCCTGCCGTCGATCCCTCCGGAGGCCACCATGGCGCTGTCCGACCTCTCCGCCGACGACCTGAGCCGACTCGAGTCGGACCTGGCGTCCGAATACGACGAGGTGAAGGGCCGCGGCCTCGCGCTCGACCTCACCCGGGGCAAGCCCTCGCCCGAGCAGCTGGACCTCTCGGAGCGGCTCCTCGGGCTGCCGGAGCCGGGGGATCACGCCGCCGGGAAGACCGACGTCCGCAACTACGGTGGCGGCGCCGGCCTGCCCGGGCTGCGGGCGATCGTCGCCGAGCTCCTCGGCGTGGACGCCGACCGTGTGATCGCCCAGGACAACGCGAGCCTGTCGATCATGTACGACCTGCTCTCCTTTGCCGTGCTCTTCGGCACGCCCGACTCGGAGCGGCCGTGGAAGGACGAGGAGA
>DUTZ01000554.1 GCA_012841845.1 Actinomycetales bacterium
CCCGGCGACGAGCTCCTCGCGGTCCGGCCCGAGGTGCCGCGGCGGCAGGGCGAGGATCGCCCACACACCCAGCACCGCGGTGAGCACCGCGGGCACGAGCGTCCACGACACCGCCGCGTCGCCCGCGCCGAGCAAGGCGAGGACGGCGAAGGCGGCCACCGCCCCGACGGCCGTGATCACGGACCCCACCGTCACCAGCACCGAGTTGGTCGCGGCGAGGATCCGGTCGGGAACCACCTTGGGCATGGCGGCGGTCATCCCCGTGTTGATGAGGCGGCCGAGCCCGATCGCGACGAGGGACAGCGCGAACAGCGTGGCCAGGCCCGCGCCGCTGTGCACGCCGCCGGCGGCCACGAGCGCGATGGTGGCGACGATCGTGAGCGTGCGGATGAGCGCGGCCACCGCCACCACCACCCGGCGGTCCCACCGGTCGAGCGCCGCGGCCGCGAAGGGCCCGACCACCGAGTACGGCAGCAGCATCACCGCGAAGCCGCCGGCGATGGCGGCCGGCGTGGTGGCCGACTCCGGGCTGAACAGCACCACCCCGCCGAGCGCCGCCTGATGGATGCCCTCGCTGAGGAGGGCCGACAGCCGCGCGGTGGACAGGCGCCCGAGCCCGTCGGACTCGCGGAGAGCTGCGGAGAAGCGCAGGCGCCGGGAGGCGGGCGCGGGCGACGGGGTCACCCCGTCACCGTAGCGAGAGCCGCCGCCCGGGGGCGGCCGGGTGTGGTGAGGCCGCCGCGGGGGCATCATGGTGCGTATGGGCGGTCTCGGTGAAGGTGACGACCTGGGTGGCGGCGGCCTCTTCGGGGACCGCCTCTACCACGCGATGGACAAGCGCGACCCGGTCGCGGGCTCGCTCCTCCTCGCGGCGCCGGACATGCCGGACCCCAACTTCCGGCGCGCGATCGTCTACATGATCGAGCACGACCACTCCGGTTCCCTCGGCGTGGTGATCTCCCGCCGCAGCCAGACGCCGGTCTCCGAGATCCTCCCCGCCTGGGCGCCCCTGTGCGCCCCGGCGGCCGACTTCCACATCGGCGGGCCCGTCAAGCCCGACACGGGCATCGCGCTGGCGGTGCTCAAGGCGGGTGTCGACGGCGAGGACCTCGGCTGCCTACAGCGGATCGACGGCCGGGTGCACGTCGTGGACCTCGACTCCGACCCCGCCGATCTCGCCGAGCGGGTCGAGGGCATGCGCGTCTTCGTGGGCTACACCGGCTGGGCCCCCGGCCAGCTCCAGGGTGAGCTCGACCGTGGCGACTGGTACGTGGCGCCCAGCCTGCCCAGCGACCTGCTCGCGCCCGCGCGGGTGGACGTGTGGGGCGCCGTCCTGCGCCGCCAGGAGATGCCGCTGCCGCTGTACGCGACGTTCGTCAACGACGGCGACGTGAACTGACCGGCGCGCGCCCGCGCTCGTCGTGAATACGTCCATCATCTGGGACGCTGTTTCTGAATCGTGGGACCACGGCTATCCTCGGGCTGGTGGAGACCGGTCAAGAGGACGCGCAGCCGGTCACGGCCCGGCACTGGCTCGTGCTCGCCGTGGCCACGTTCGTCGCGGCCTCCGGGTCGGCGTTCGTCGTGGGCGTCGCCTTCCTGCTCCCCCACCTGCACTCCGCCGAGGGCTTCTCGCTCACCAGGGCCGGGGCGCTCGTCGCGCTGCCGTCGGTGGGCATGGCGCTCACCCTGGTCGCCTGGGGCTGGCTCGTGGACCGCACCGGCGAGAAACTGGTCCTGACCAGCGGATCGGCGCTCGCCGCCGCCGCGCTGACGGCGGCCGTGGTGAGCTCGTCGTTCCCGGTCCTGGCCGCGGCGTTCCTCGTCGCGGGCGCCGCCACCGCCTCGGGCAACTCCGCCAGCGGGCGACTCGTCGTGGGCTCGTTCCCCGCTCACCGCCGCGGGCTGGCCATGGGCGTGCGGCAGATGTCGCAGCCGGCGGGCCTCGCGGTGGCGGCCCTGACGATGCCGGCGCTCGCCGAGACGCACGGCCTGCGGGCCGCGCTGGCGGTCCCCCTGGCGATGACCGCGGTGTCGGCGATCGCGGCCCTCGTCGTCGTCACCGACCCTCCCCGCC
>DUTZ01000555.1 GCA_012841845.1 Actinomycetales bacterium
ACCGGCGACGACGAGACCCTGCCCGGCGAGGGCGAGACCGCGCCTGGCGAGGACGAGACCCTGCCGGGCGACGACGAGGCCCTGCCCGGCGTCACCACCCCTGACCTCTGTGCCGCGTTCGGCGGCGAGGGTGCGGCCGACGGCTCGTCGCTGGCCACCGGGCTCCTGCCGCTGCTCGGCGAGGAGGGGGAGTCGGTCCCCGTGGGCCTGCTCACCGTGGTCGCCGACGCGCTCGTCCGGATGCTGCCCGCTGTTCTCGGCGACACGGGGTCGCTCTCGCAGGCCGTGTGCACGCTGCAGCCGCTCCTGTCCGGAAGTGGCGAGGCCGCCCGGGGCGACGCCACTGCCGACGGGGCCGGGGGTGCTGCGGCCGAGGGTGCCACGGGCGCGGCCACGACCGACGGTGCGACCACCGGTGCGGGCGCCGAGGCGACGCCCACCGCGCTGCTCGGCTTCCTCGGCGCGGCCGGCGGCAGCCTGGGCGAATAGGCCCCGGCCGGCCCCGACGCCCCGACGCGCACAGGCCCGACCCCGACGCGGGGTCGGGCCTGTCGTCTGTCGTGGGCCCAGCGCGGGAAATGTACCCCAGGGGGTGTGGTACTAATGTGAATCAAGTGACAAGAGTAGACACATGGGACTCGTGGGATTAGTGTGGCGAGTGCTCAGTCGTGCCCCCGGCCCTCGGGGGTGCACGTCCCGTTCCCCGGAAGGATCCAGTCGATGCGTGTTCGACTCGCCCGCCCTCGTCGTGCCGCTCGCGGTCGACTCGTCGCCCCCGTGGCCGCCGCGGCCGCCGTCGCCCTCGTCGGCGGCGTCGTCGTGGCCGCCCCCGACGCACCCACCTCGCGAGACGACGTCCAGGCCGTCTCCCTCTCCGCCAACGCCGGCTTCAACGCCGGTGTCGAGCAGAGCCTCGACATCGAGGCCCTCGCCGCGACGGGGTCCCACGCCGGCCTCGAGGTCACCGGCGTCACGGGCCTGCCCGACGGCATGGTGTACGAGGAGGACTCCGGCATCATCACCGGCGCTGCGGAAGCGGCCGGCATCTACACCGTCGAGGTGAGCGGCACCCTCAACGGCATGCCGGTGACGGTGCCCGTGACCGTCACCGTCAACGAGAAGGACGGCACCCCGCCTGCCGGTGCCCAGGCCGGTTCGGCCGTGGACCTCCAGGGCAGCCTCGGCGGCGAGGCCCACGCGGGCGGCCAGATCACCACCGGCTCCGCCGGCGCGGACGCGGTGCTCGGCGTGGTGGCCGGGCTCGTCGGTTCGCTCACCGGGGACAGCGGCTCCACCGGCCAGACCACGCCGGACAACGGCGAGGAGCAGCCCGGCGACGAAGGCCAGCCCGGCGACGACACCGACGACACCGACGAGCCGGACACCGACGACGACCAGACCACGTCCGGCTCGCTCCAGGGCTCGACGGGCACCGGCCAGGCGACCGGCGGTGCCGACGGCACGATCGACACCCAGAGCCTCGGGCCCGTCCTCGGCGCCCCGCTCGCCTCGCTCGGCCAGACGGGCTCGACCGGCGAGACCGCGACCGAGACCCCCGGCGGAACGAACGAGGGCGAGACGACCTCCGGCTCGCTCATCGACGTCCCCGGCTCCACGACCACCGGCGACACCACGGTCGGCGGGGAGACCGAGACGACCGGCGGCTCGCTCATCGACGTCCCGGGTTCGACCACCACGGGTGGGACGAACGGCGAGGGCAACGGCGAGGTCGAGGTGACGGCCCCGGGCTCCACGATCGACAGCGGCTCGCTCGGCAACCTGGCCCCGGTCCTCGCCGTCACCGGCGCCGGCCTGCTCGGCCTGGCCGGTCTCAGCCTGCTGCTGAACGGCGGGTCCTCGACGCCGGGCTCGACGTCGGTCCTGCCCGTGCTTCCGGGGTCCACCACCACCGGCGGTAACGGCTCCAGCGGCTCGACCACCGGCGAGAACGGCTCCAGCGGTTCGGCCACCGGCGCCCCGACCCGCGAGGTCACGCCGACGGTCGCGGCCGGCGCCCCCGCCCCGGCCCCCGGCCCGGAGGTCGCCAACGGTCGCGGCTGATCAGGCTCCCGGCGGTCGCGCAGGCCGCCGGTGAACACCTACGACCCCGGTGGTCGCCCTCGACGAGAGGGCCGGCCACCGGGGTCGCGTCGTGCGTGGGGCGATCAGAGCGAGGCCACGACGAGTCCCGCCGCGAAGAGCACGCTCCACGCGAGCATCGCCATCCCCGCCATCGTGAGCGCGGGGACGAGTCCGACGCCGGTGGCACGGGCGCGGACCGGGGCGTTGGCCTTCCACGCGACGGGGATCGCCAGCAGCGCGAGCAGCGCCCACGGGGTGGCGAAGGCCAGCGCGACCGTCGCGAGCAGGGGCACGAAGATCTCCAGCAGCGCGTGCAGGCCGCGGGTCCGCGAGTCGCCGAGGCGCACGGCGAGGGTGACCTTGCCGGCGGCGGTGTCCGAGGGGATGTCGCGCAGGTTGTTGGTGAGGTTGACGGCGCAGGAGAAGCTGCCCACCGCCACCGCGGCCACCACGGCGTACCAGGTCACCGAGCCGAGCTGGGTGAACTGCGTGCCCGTCACCGCGACGAGGCCGAAGAACACGAACACCGCCACCTCGCCGAGCCCGCGGTACCCGTACGGCCGCGAGCCGCCCGTGTAGAACCAGGCCGCGAGGATGCACGCCAGCCCCACGAGGATGAGCCACGGCGCGGAGAACCAGCTCAGCACCAGCCCCGCGAGGCCGCCCAGGCCGAGGAATCCGAATGCGGCCTTCTTGACCGTCGCGGGCGCGGCCAGCCCCGAGCCGACGAGCCGCAGCGGGCCCACACGGTCGTCGTCGGTGCCGCGGACCCCGTCGGAGTAGTCGTTGGCGTAGTTGACGCCCACGATGAACGACCACGCCACCACCAGCGCGAGCAGGGCCTTCCACCACACGAACCCGCCGGCGAGTGCGGCGCACGCCGAACCCACGATGACGGGTGCGGCCGCGTTGGGCCACGTGCGCGGGCGGGCGCCCTCGAGCCAGTCGGCGAGCGAGGCGCCTCCGGGGCGGGCGGGCGTGTCGGGGTGCGGGTCGGTCTCGGCGGTCATGTGCCGATTATCGACCCCGCGGCGAACGCCCCGGCCACGCCCCGCCGGTCCACCTTGCCTCCGGGCAGGAGCGGCAGCGCGTCCACCACCGCCACCGCGGCCGGCGCGGAGTGCTCGCCGAGCAGCCCGGTGACGTGCGCGCGCAGCT
>DUTZ01000556.1 GCA_012841845.1 Actinomycetales bacterium
CGCCACACCCTCGTCACGGTGCTCGTGGGCGTCGTGGCCGTGCTCGTGGGGGCCGTGGTCTACCTCGCGGTGGACCGCGGCGGCGCGCCGGACGGGGAGGGGTCGGGCCTCGCCGCCGCCACGTCGAGCGCGCCGGCGGCCACCGACGGCACGGGGTCGACCGACGCCGCCGGATCGACCGGCGCCGCGGAGGCGTCGTCGTCGAACGCGCCCTCCTCGGGCTCCTACACGGGGACGCTCCAGCAGCGCGGGACGTCGAGTACGCGCCAGGACCGCGACTACGCGGTGGAGATGACGTTCTCCTCGGGCGGGTCGAGCGTGCGGTACCCCGGGCTCGGCTGCGCCGGCACCCTCGTGCCGCGTGGGGATTCCGGTGTCGACCGGATCTACCGGGAGGAGATCCACACCGGCCGGTGCGACGACGGGGGGACCTGGACCGTCACCCGTGTCGGCGACGGCCGGCTCGACGTGAACTACGAGGCCCCCACGGGTCGGTACGTCGTGACGGGGACCCTCACCCGGTGACGTGTGTCCGGCCCGGTGGCCGCGACCGGATCCACCAAACCTGAGCGGAATAGACTCAATCTCTCGGTGGTTGTACGTACTGTCCGGCGCTTCTGCGCGCCGGGATTGATCCCAGTACGCTCAACCACACGTCAGAGAAAGGACCGGTCGCACATGAGCCAGTTCAACCCCACGACCAAGACCCAGGCGGCGCTCTCGGCCGCCGTGCAGGCGGCCTCCGCGGCCGGTAACCCCGACGTCCGACCCGGCCACCTGCTGGTCGCCCTCCTCGAGCAGCAGGACGGCATCGCCCGGCCGCTGCTCCAGGCGTGCGGGGTGGACCCGCAGCTCGTCCTCACCCAGGCCAAGGACCTCGTCGCGGGGTACCCCAAGGCGTCCGGCTCGGGGATGGCCACGCCCAACTTCAACCGTGACGCCCTCGCCGTCATCAACCACTCCCAGACCCTCGCGGCGGAGATGGGCGACGCCTACGTCTCCACCGAGCACGTCCTGGTGGGCATCGCCGCCGGTCACACCGGGGGCGACGCCGCCAAGCTCCTCACCGAGCTCGGCGCCACCGAGGCCGCGCTCAAGGAGGCGTTCACCGCCGTCCGCGGCAACACGCGCGTGACCACAGAGAACCCCGAGGACCAGTACCAGGCCCTGGAGAAGTACGCCACGGACCTCACCGCCCGCGCGCGCGACGGCAAGATCGACCCCGTCATCGGCCGCGACTCGGAGATCCGCCGCGTCGTCCAGGTCCTGAGCCGCCGCACCAAGAACAACCCGGTGCTCATCGGCGAGCCCGGCGTGGGCAAGACTGCGATCGTGGAGGGGCTGGCCCGCCGCATCGTCGCCGGTGACGTGCCGGAGTCGCTCAAGGGCAAGACCCTGCTCTCGCTGGACCTGGGCTCGATGGTCGCCGGTGCCAAGTACCGCGGCGAGTTCGAGGAGCGACTCAAGGCCGTCCTCGACGAGATCACCGCGGCCGAGGGCCAGATCATCACCTTTATCGACGAGATCCACACCATCGTGGGCGCCGGCGCGACCGGCGAGGGCTCGATGGACGCGGGCAACATGATCAAGCCCATGCTCGCCCGCGGCGAGCTGCGGCTGGTCGGCGCAACCACGCTCGACGAGTACCGCAAGTACATCGAGAAGGACGCCGCCCTCGAGCGCCGCTTCCAGCAGGTCTACGTGGGCGAGCCGAGCGTCGAGGACACGGTCGGCATCCTGCGCGGGCTCAAGGAGCGGTACGAGGTGCACCACGGCGTGCGCATCACCGACTCGGCGCTCGTCTCGGCCGCCGCGCTCTCGGACCGCTACATCACGTCGCGGTTCCTGCCGGACAAGGCGATCGACCTCGTGGACGAGGCGGCCAGCCGCCTCAAGATGGAGATCGACTCCCGCCCGGAGGAGATCGACGCCGCCGAGCGGATCGTCCGCCGCCTCGAGATCGAGGAGGTGGCGCTGCAGAAGGAGACCGACGCCGCCTCGCGCGACCGGCTCGTCGCCCTGCAGGCCGAGCTCGCCGACTCCAAGGAGAAGCTCGCCGAGCTCACCGCCCGCTGGCAGAACGAGAAGACCGCCATCGAGGGCGTGCAGAAGGTCAAGGAGGAGCTCGACGCGCTGCGCACCGAGTCCGAGAAGGCCGAGCGCGACGGCGACTACGCGCGCGTGGCCGAGATCCGCTACGGGCGGTTGCCCGAGCTGGAGAAGGAGCTGGCCGACGCCGAGGAGTCCGAGGCCGCCGCGGGTGCCATGCTCAAGGAGGAGGTCGGCCCCGAGGACGTCGCCGAGGTGGTGTCCGCCTGGACCGGCATCCCCGTGGGCAAGATGCTCGAGGGCGAGACCGAGAAGCTCCTGCGCATGGAGGACGAGCTCGGCACGCGCGTCGTCGGCCAGAACGAGGCCGTCCAGGCCGTGTCCGACGCCGTCCGCCGGGCCCGCGCCGGGGTCGCCGACCCGAACCGGCCCACCGGCTCGTTCCTCTTCCTGGGCCCCACGGGCGTGGGTAAGACGGAGCTGGCCAAGGCGCTGGCCCAGTTCCTCTTCGACGACGAGCGGGCCATGGTCCGCATCGACATGAGCGAGTACTCGGAGAAGCACTCCGTGGCCCGCCTCGTCGGTGCGCCCCCCGGCTACGTCGGCTACGAGGCCGGCGGCCAGCTCACCGAGGCGGTGCGGCGCCGGCCGTACACGATCGTCCTGCTCGACGAGGTGGAGAAGGCGCACCCGGACGTCTTCGACATCCTCCTGCAGGTGCTCGACGACGGCCGACTCACCGATGGCCAGGGCCGCACGGTCGACTTCCGCAACACCATCCTCGTGCTCACGTCCAACCTGGGCGCGGGTGGGACGCGGGAGCAGATGATGGACGCGGTCAAGCGCGCCTTCAAGCCGGAGTTCGTCAACCGGCTCGACGACGTGGTGATCTTCGATCCCCTGTCGGAGGAGCAGCTCGAGCACATCGTCGACATCCAGATCGCCGAGCTCGGCCGGCGCCTCGAGGCGCGCAGGCTCACGCTCGACGTGGACGAGGCGGCCAAGGGCTGGCTCGCCCGCCGCGGCTACGACCCCGCCTATGGCGCCCGCCCGCTCCGCAGGCTGGTGCAGCAGGCGATCGGCGACAAACTCGCCCGGGCACTGCTCGGCGGCGACATCCGGGACGGCGACACCGTCCAGGTCTCTCTGGCCGAGGACGGTGAGTCGCTGACCGTCGGCTGACGATCGGCTCGGAGCGGCCGTCCAGCGGAGGGCAGCGCCGGAGAGGAGGCCCGAGCATCCCATCGGGGTGCTCGGGCCTCCTCTGTTTCCCG
>DUTZ01000043.1 GCA_012841845.1 Actinomycetales bacterium
CACCGCTGTCGACGTCGTGCTGGCACCCACCGCCGAGAGCGGTGCCCGAGCACGTTCCCTCGGGGCCGGGGACGTGCGGGTCGTGCCCCTGCCGTCCGAGCGGACGCCCCGCGGCGAGGTGCTCGCAGCCGACGGGGTCCGCTTCGTCGCCACCCTCGAGACGATCGCAGCCCGGGGCGCCGCTGCCGGCCCCACCGTCGAGCAACGCGATGTCGACCGGCCCCGGACGGCCCGCCGGCCCGGGCCGCTCCGGGAACGGGCCGGTGCCCTGAGGGCTGCCGTGCGCTCCACGGCACACGCAGCCCTCGACGCTCGCCGAGGTGAGCTGCGGATCGGCTTTCGCGACCTGCCGGAGTGGGTCCGCCCGACGGATGTCCTCCTCGCTCACAGCGAGGCGGCCGAGGGGGTCATCCGACTCGCCCGCAGACTCGGACTGCCCTTGACAGCCCGTCCCGTCGCAGCGTGGGCCGCACTCGGCGCGCTGTCCGCCGTGCTCCGGGTGCGCGACGGCAACCGTCGCACGAGTGTCATCGTCGACCCCGCCGCACCCGGGTCGGTGTTCTCCCGCTGGGCCAGAGCGATCGGGTATGCGCCGGTTCCGCTCGACCCGGCCCTGCCCGTCGACGCCGGAACCCTTGATGTCATCACCCGGCTGCACCCGGCCGGCTGCACGAGTCACGATGTCGAGTCGACGCTCGCGCGGGCCGCGCGGCTGCTGCGCCGCGGTGGTCTGCTCTGCCTGACCCTGCCCGTCGGGGGCCCGACGACCCCGGCTTCTGTCCTGCCCGCCGATCTGCGCGGAGTCGTCGCGAGGGCCGACGCCCTGGGCCTGACCCTCGTCGGCGACCTCGACCGGGACCTCGTTCCCCTGCTCACGAGCCTGCACAGCCGGATCGCGACCCACCGCCCCGGGGCGCGCACCGCCCACGCCCTCGTCCGGCTGACGTTCCGGAGAACCTCGTGACGGTTGTTCCCTTCGTGCGCCGGCGCCGTCGGCTCGCCATCTTCCGGCTCGCGCTCATGCTCGTCGTGCTCGCCGCCGTCGTCGTCGCGCTGTGGACGTCGTGGGACGACGTCGCCCCCTATCTGGGCGCCCTCACTGCCGGCAACCTCGCCCTGGCGTTCCTCGCCGCCCTCGTCACCCCGTTCTTCACCATGCTCGGCTGGCGCCGCCTCCTCGCCGATCTCGACAGCACTCTGGGCATTGCCCCGGCAGCCGGGGTCTTCTTCGTCGGGCAGCTCGGCAAGTATGTGCCCGGCTCCATCTGGGCCGTCCTCGCCCAGACGGAGATGGGCTCCCGCCTCGGCGTCCCCCGCCGCCGCGTCGGCGTCGTCGGGCTGCTCGCCATCGCCCTCGCTCTCCTGAGCGGGGGAGTGATCGGGCTCCCGGCGCTGCCCGTTCTCATCGGCCGGACCGAGCTCGGCGGGTACGCCGTGGTCGCCGTCGTTCTCATCCTCTCCGTCCTCTGCTATCCGCCGCTCCTCAACTGGGGGATCCGGCGTGGGCTCCGGATCCTCCGGCAGCCCCCGCTCGAGCACGCGCTCAGCGGCCGGGCGATCGTCGTCACGCTGCTGTGGTTCACGCTCTCGTGGGCGTGCAGTGGCCTCGCCGTCGTGCTCGTCGCCGCGGATGTCGGGGAGGGTCTGTCCATCACCTCCCCGAGCCTGCTGCTCCTCGCGCTCTGCGGGTTCGCGCTCTCGGCCACCTTCGGCATGATCAGCGTCATCTTCCCCGCCGGTGTCGGGGTCCGGGACGGCGTGCTCGCCCTCATCCTCGCCACCGTCATGCCGCTGGCCGCCGCGGCTGCCGTCGCCGTCGTCATCCGGTTCCTCACGATCCTCGTCGACGTGCTCGTCGCGGCGGCGGGGTGGACGTGGGGCCGCGAGCACGACCTCATCGACGGCGGCCGCCTCGAGCCCGTGGACACGCCGTGACCGCGGCCCTCGAGAGGCTCCTCGAGTTCCCGACCGACCGGAGCGCCGGCGCCATCCTGTCCGTGTTCCGCCGAGGAGCCGGCGACCCGACGACCCACGCGGAGAGTCGGGGATCGGGCCGGCGCTGGATCGCGTGGCGCACCCCGCTCGGGCCGGTGACGAGCCGGTTCGAGCAGCGCTCCGAGCGCCAGGTCCACGTCTCGGGATGGGGACCTGGCGCCGAGTGGCTGATCGAGCAGGCGCCGGCGCTGCTCGGCCAGGACGACGACGTCACCGGGTTCCGCCCGCGCCACCCGGTCGTGGCCGAGGTCTGGCGCCGGCTCGGCGGCTGGCGGGTCCCCACCTCCGGTCTCGTCGTCCAGACGCTCGTGCCCGCCGTCATCGAGCAGAAGGTGACCGGGAAGGAGGCCTTCGGTGCCTACCGACGTCTCGTGCGACGCTACGGGACTCCCGCTCCCGGGCCGGGACTCGACCTCGGCCTCGTCGTCCCGCCGGACGCGCCCACCTGGGCGCGGATCCCGTCCTGGGAGTGGCTGCGGGCCTCGGTCGACAGTGCCCGATCGGACACGATCATGCGCGCCCTGGTCAGCCCCGGACGGCTCGAGGAGTGCGGTTCGGTCGCCCTCCCGGCAGCGCACCGGCGACTGCGCTCCGTCCCGGGCATCGGCGTGTGGACCGCTGCGGAGGTGGCCCAGCGGGCTCTCGGAGACGCCGATGCGGTGAGCTTCGGCGACTATCACGTCGCCAAGAACATCGGGTATGTGCTCACCGGCGAGGAGGTCGACGACGACGGCCTCGCCGAGCTGCTGGAACCGTATGCGGGCCACCGCTATCGCGTGCAGCGGCTCATCGAGCTGGCCGGACTGGGCCGGCCGCGTCACGGCCCGCGGATGGCACCCCGCACGCACCTGCCGCGCTGACCGCGCCGGTCAGCACTCGGCGAGGGTCACCGTCAGACGCGAACCGGTCCGGTCGACGGACTCGACCGTGAGGTCCTCGCTCGCGCAGGCCACCTCGAGGCTGGCCAGGGCCCGCCCCAGGACGAACTCGTCGTCCGCGTGCAGCTCGACCTGCGGCCAGTCGGCTGTTGCGACGACACCTTCCACGGCGTGAAGCGCAACTCGCACCGCCCGGGCGGCCCGGTCGCCCGCCTTCTCCGGGCCGACGGACCGGATGCCGATCTCGGTCGCGTCGACGGACCCCGGAACGACCCCGAGGGCAGCGCGGACCGCCTCGACCGGACCGGTGTGGAACCAGTCACCCGGGCCGGTGCGGACCAGATCCGAGGCGCTGGACATGCCCGGATCCGTTGTGGCCCAGGGCAGCCCACGGACGACCGCGACGGGCTGGTGGGAGATCTTGCCCTTGACGAGGTCCGCTGCCGCGGCGATCTCGTCGGCGACCGCGATCGTCGTCACGACGAGGGGACGTCCGTCGGTGTCGCTGTCGCCGCGGTGGTCGTGCAGCGCCACGACGCCCGCGCTGCCGAGCGCGAAGTCGACGACCCCGGCCCGCCAGGGACGCCCGGCCGTGTCGGAGACGATCACGCCGAGCGCCCGGTCCTCCGGCCAGTCGAGCGCACGTCGCAGGGAGTCCAGCACGGCGCGGGCCGCGGCGTCCGGGTCGCGAGGGAGAACGAGGACCCCGCCGTCCGGGCCGAGGTTGGACTCGTCGACACCGGCCGCGGCCATGACCGGTCCCGCTGCTGCCTCGACGACCCGGGTCACCCGCCCCGCGGTGGTCCGCTCGGCGACGACCCGCAGCGTCTCTGCCGCGATGGCCGCGTCCCGAGAGGTGTGTCGTCGCAGGCCGAGCGCCTTGGCGACGATCTTGCTCGCGAAGACGAGGATGTCTCCGGGCTCGAGGGCCAGGCCTGCGGCGCCGACCGCCTCGGCGATGACCGCGCCGAGGTCGTCCCCGGCGGTGATCTCCGGGACCCCGGGGACGGGGAGGATCCGGACGCTCACGACCGGCCCAGGGAGAGCGCGAGATCGAGTGCGGCGCCGGCGATGTCGGCCGCCGCAGCGACGGACGTCATGAGCAGCGGCCCGTCGTGCGCCGCCGTCCGCACCCCGCGCACGGTGGTCGTAGCATCCGCGGGGTCGACGAGCCAGCCGTCGAGGAAGTCGGCGTACAGCCCGGCCACCGCACCGGTCGTCGCCTCGACCCCGATCGTCGCGAGGCAGGTGTCTGCGTGCCCGCGCACCGGGGCACCCCCGATGAGGGGACTGACGCCGACGACCGGAGCAGCGGTGCCGCGCAGGGAGTCCCGGACGCCGGGCACCCCGAGGATGATGCCGATCGAGACGACCGGGTTGCTCGGCGGGAGCAGGACCACGTCGGCGGAGCGGATCGCCTCGAGGACCCCCGGCGCCGCCGCGGCCCGGTCCATGCCGGCGACGACGAACCGCTCGGCCGGCTCGGCCGCCCGCATCCGGACCCACCACTCCTGGAAGTGCACCGCCCGGGGTTCCTCCCCGGAGAGGACGACGTGCGTCTCGACGGGATGGTCGGTCATCGGGAGCAGGCGGATGCCCTGGTCGGGCAGACCCCACCGCTGCGCGAGCCGGGCGGTCACCGCGGAGAGCGTGTGCCCCTGGCCGAGCCACTGGGACCGGACGATGTGCGTCGCGAGATCGAGGTCCCCGAGCCGGAACCAGTCGGGCTGGGCGCCGTAGGCGAGCAGCTCGTCCTGGACGCGGTATGACTCCTCGGCGCGTCCCCAGCCCTGCTCCTCGTGAGCGCCCCCACCGAGGGTGTACAGGAGGGAGTCGAGGTCGGGGCACACCCGCAGCCCGAACAGGGTGATGTCGTCCCCGGTGTTGCCGATGACGGTGATCTCGTGCGGGCCGTCGGCACTGCCGGTATCGTTGCCGCGCTGGTCGAGGTGGTGGCGCAGTCCACGGATGAATCGGGCACCGCCGATGCCGCCGGCCAGAGCTGTGATTCGCATGGCCCAACCCAACCACGCGGGGGGCCGCGAGGCGGAACCGGCCCGGCCCGCAGCGACCGTTAGCAGATTGGCGCTTGACTTTCAGTGCATGACACGCGTGTAATTTCATGCATGTGAGACACCGGCCACGGTGTCGGCGGAAACGAAACACGAAGAGCAAGACGCAGTACCAGGGTCGAGTGCAGGGTCGAAGGAGAGGCGCATGTTCGAGCTCCACGTGGTGGACGAGGTCGACGAGACAGAGCTGTCGTGGCAGGAGCGTTCTCTCTGCGCCCAGACGGACCCCGAGGCGTTCTTCCCGGAGAAGGGCGGCTCCACCCGCGAGGCCAAGAAGGTCTGCACCGGGTGCGAGGTCCGGGCGGAGTGCCTCGAGTACGCCCTGAAGAACGACGAGCGCTTCGGCATCTGGGGCGGCCTCTCCGAGCGGGAGCGCCGCAAGCTGAAGAAGCGCGCGGTCTGACGACCCGGCCCTGGCTGTCGGCGCTGCCGCCGACCGATCCCGATGAACGCTGAGCTCATGGTGTCGGACCGTCCGCACCCGCCCGAACAGACCCCCGCAGACCCGCATCCGCGCACCGACCGCCCGACCCGGCGAGCGAGCGCGGACGACGTCGTCGCTGTCGCGAGCGCGGCCGGTCCGGGTGAGCTCGGTGACCTGCTCGACCGGCTCGACGCCGCCGACCTGCTGCCCGGTCACCTCATCATCGTCACCGGCGAGGACGCCGCCGACCTCGGCCCGACCCTCGGGGGACACCGGCTGCCCAAGGCGCTCGGCTCGGTCCGGGTGGCCCGGCTGGCCGGACCCATCTCCCCCCAGCGTGCCCTGACCGAGTCGCTCGCGCACCTCAGCGACGACGGGATCCGGTATGCGTGGCTCCTGACCAGCGGCGCCCGCCCGGCACCGCGGACGCTGGCCGCCCTCCACGAGACGGCGCGCACGTCCCGGGCCGCCGCCATCGTCGCCCCGAAGGTCCGCACGGACGAGCGCCCCGCCCGACTGCTGTCGGTCGGGTACCCGATCACCGCCGCCGGCCGGTGGGTTCCTCGGCCCCGCGTCGGGGAGAGCGACCAGGGTCAGTACGACGACCGCTCCGATGTGCTCGCCACCTCCTCGGTCGGTGCCCTCATCGACCTCGAGGCCTTCCGGGACGTCGACGGCTATGCACCCCGGCTCACCAGGGCCGCCAACGCGGTCGCCGCCGACGTCGACCTCGGCTGGCGGATGCACCGGCACGGCCACCGGGTGCTGCTCGACTCCCGCGGGGTCGTCGACATCGATCCGGAGCACACGGCCGCCGCCGGCCTCGGTGAGCTGCCGGCCAGTGCCCGGCGGCACCTTCGCAGCATCGCCCTCGGTGCGGTCCCACTCGCCGGGTGGCCGGTGCGGATCCTCGCGGTCCTCGGGACCGCCCTCGCGACAGCGGTCCTCATGCTCCTCGCGAAGCGGCCGGCCGGTGCCGTGCGTGAGCTCGTCGACGGGCTCAGTGTCCTCCGGCTCGGCCGAGCCGGCTCGGCCCGGCGCCGGTTCGCGACCCGGCAGCGAATCTCGAGACGAGGCCTGAGTCAGCTGTTCGTCAGCGGTGAGGACGCCCGCTCCGCCCTCGTCGACGACGTCGTCCCGACCCTCCGGCAGCGCTCGCCCGGAAGCAGGCAGGACCAGCAGCTGCGCGGGCAGCGGCCCCAGGCCGTGGCGCATCCCGGATTCCTCGCCGTGCTCGCCGCCCTCGGGCTCGTGCTCGCGCAGGGTCGCGACCTCGGCGGCTCGCTCTTCGGCCGGATCGGCTGGGGCGTCACCGGGGGAGAGGTCCTCGGCTCCACGGCGACCGGCGCCTCCCTGTGGCGGTCCGCCGCCGACGTCTGGGGCGGACCCGGTCTCGGCTCGGAGACGATCTGGTCACCGGCCCTCGGGCTGCTCGCCGCAGCGACGACGGTCGTCGAGAACCTTCCCTTCGCCGACCCGCCCGCCGCACCGGCGGCCGCGACGATGGCGGCGATCCTCTTCCTCACCCTGCCCCTGGCCGCGCTGACGATGTATGCCGGGCTCGCCGTCGTCACCCCGCGCCGCTCCATCCGGGCTCTCGGTGGAGTCGCTTGGGCCGCAACGGGTCTCGCGAGCGACACGATCAGTCAAGGGCGCATCGGTGGCGCAGTCGTCCTCGTCGTCCTGCCGCTCGCAGCCGCGGCCCTCGTGCGGGCCCTCGGTCCGCGGGGCCGGTCCTACGACGCCGCGCAGGCAGGTCTGGCGCTCGCGCTCATTGGTGCCTTCGCGCCGCCGGTCGCGGGCTTCGTCGTCGTGATCGGGGTGCTCGTCGGTCTGCTGCCCGGCTGGTCCTTCGTCCGCGCCCTCGGTGCCGCCGTGGTGCCGGGCATCGTCCTGCTCCCGTTCGTCCGCGCTCTTGTGCGTGAGCCGCAGGCCGCCCTCGGTGGGGTCGGTCTGTTCGACTGGGCCGGGCAGATCCCGTCGGCCTGGCGCCTCGCCCTGCTCGACGTCGCGGCGCCGGACACCGAGGGGCTGCCGTCCGTACTCGCCACCGCCGCACCCTTCCTCGCGGTGCCGCTCCTGGCGCTGGCGCTGCTCGGGGTGCTCCGCGGCCGACATCTGTTCGCCTCGCTCACCGCGGTGATCGCGGCGGGTCTCGCCCTCGCGGGAGCGGTCGTCACGAGCCGGCTCGTCGTCGATGTCGTCCCCGTCGGGACCACCGGTGCCGGGGAGGCGATCCGCCCGTGGGCCGGTGCGCTGCTCACCGTCTATGCCCTCATCGTCGTCGCGCTCGCGGTCCGCGGCCTCGACCTCATCGCCCGCATCGGCCTGCGCCGCCGGGTGGCTCGGCCGCTCGCGACGGCCGCCGGACTCGCCGCCGTGGGTGTGCTCCTCGTCGGCACCGGCTGGGTCGGGTTCGGTTCCACGCTCTCGACGTTCACCGACCCCCGACCGGCGGTGGCCGTCGACCACGCCGACGGCCCGCTTGCGGGCCGGGCGATCCTCCTCGACCGGCTCACCGGGGAGGAGGGCGCGGAGGCGGCCACGGCATACCGCATTCTCAGTGCCGACGCGGGACTGCCGGTGCGGACTCTGCCCGGCCCCACCGAGGTGAGCGACAGCCTCGACGAGGCGGTCTCGAGGATCGACGTCGGCGCCACGGCCGGCTCGCCCGACTCGAACTCGGTGGCCGACGTCCTCGCCCGACATGCCGTCGGGTTCATCGCGCTGTCCGAGGCGCTCCCGGCAGAGGTGGAGCGCACGCTCGACGCGACCGACGGTCTGCGCCGGCTCCCGGACCGGCCGGGGCAGCGCTGGTGGCGGGTCGACTCGACGACGAGCGACGTGCCGTCGCCGGCGCGGGTCGTGCTGCGCGCCGAGGACGGGGACGGGGTGGTCATCCCGACCCGGCACCGCGCCCAGACCACCGCGGACCTCGAGACTGCCGGGACCCTCGAGGTCGCCGAGACGCAGGCCTGGAGCCGCGCGGCCACGGTGCGTGTCGACGACGTCGAGCTGCGGCCGCAGGTCGCCGGTGACACGGTGACCTATGCGGTTCCGCAGGCCGGTCCGCTCACGATCGACATCGCATCGGCGGACCGGCCCTGGCGGCTCGTGGCGGCCCTCGCCTTCCCGATCATGGCGTATGCCGCGCTCCCCTTCGGCGGGACCGGCCGGCGACGGGAGGCCGAGCGGTGATCACGCGGCGGAGGATGGTGCGGGGTGGACGGGCGGCCGGGCAGCTCGCCGTCGCGGCTCTCGTGATCGGTGGCGTCGTCTGGGCCGCCGAGCAGCCGGAGGTGACCTCCCGGATCGACGGCATCGACATCGCCCGGGAGACCCGCAGCGCCGACACCCTCGAGTCGACGACGGTCGCGCTGGAGCGGTCCGCGGTGCTGTGCCCCGGTCCGGAGCTGCTCGGGCTGGCCGGCGCCCGAGATGTCGAGCTGCCTACGACCGCAACGGTGGTCGCGGCGCCGCTGGCCGAGCTGGGGGACATCCCGGAACCGAGCGGAGCCAGCGGACTTGGCATCGCCGCGTCCGGGAGCGGCGAGGACCGTGGGGATGGCGGAGATGGTGGCGGGGTGGTCACGGCGGACCTGACGACCCCGGTGTCCTATCTCGCGACCGGGAGCGGCGCGGCGGCCCCCGCGCTCGTCGCGACGCAGGAGACCCGCGCCGGGACCGAGGAGGTGACCGGTCTGGCGACAGTGCCGTGCCAGATCGCTGCACCCGAGGCCTGGGTGGTCGGCGGTGGTGGCGGGCCCGGGCGGGCCGAACGACTCGTCCTGAGCAACCCCGGCAGCAACGCCGTGACGGTCGACATCACCGCCTATGGGACCGAGGGCGCGTCCACACCTCCGGCGGGACAGGGTGTCGTCGTGCCCGCGCACGGGCGGACCGTCCTGCTCGGGGATGCCCTGCTCGCCGACGAGGCGAGCCCGGTGTTCGCCGTCCGGGCGAGCGGTGGTGACGTCACGGCGACCCTCGTCGAGACGGCGATCGAGGGGACCCGGCCGGTCGGCTTCGACGTCCTCGCTGCCGTCGCGCCCCCGGCCGAGGAGCAGGTCATCCCCGGTGTCCTCGAGCCCGAGGGGGAGGCGGGGTCGGTGACCGTGCGCATCGCCAACCCCGGGGAGGCCGAAGCCATCGCGACCATCTCGCACCTCGGCGAGGACGGTGAGCTGGCCCTGCCCGAGGGCGTGGCGCGGGTGCCGGCCGAGTCGGTCGTCGACGTTCCTGTGACCGAGCTGCCGGCCGGGGCGACGACACTGCGCGTCACGGCCGACCGCCCCGTGGTCGCCGCTGTCCGGACCGTCGTCGATGACGGCACCGCCGACGCGATGTGGGCGGTGAGCCAGACCGCGGTCACCGGCGTGGCCGGGGCGGCGCTGCCGGCGGATGAGGAGGTGAGCCGGCGGCTCGTCGTGTCCGCCTCCGGAGGTGACGCCGTCGTTGAGGTCGTCGAGGTCGCTGCCGGCACCGCGACGGGGAACGAGGTGCGGGTGCCCGCCGGCGGCACGGTCGTCCTCGCGGCCAGCGGTGACGGGATCTGGATCCGTCAGGTGTCCGGGAGTGGGTCGGTCACCGGGGCCGTCGTCAGCGTCGGGACGGGCGAGGCCGCCGAGGTGTCCGCGATGCCGCTCACCGAGCCGCCGGTCTCCGGTCGGCGCTCCGAGGTCGTCGCCCTGCCCTGACCCTCAGAAGTCGTCGGGGGCGTCGAGCTCCTCGGGCGGGATGGCGAACAGGTCCGAGATCTCGCTGATGAGCACGGAGCGGACGAGCCCCACCGTCGCGTTCCGGCCCGTCGCCCTTGCGACGATCGGTCGACGGAACAGGATGACGCGCGCCGGTGTGGAGCGGGTCGCCGGGACCGAGCGGGCCAGTGGGACCTCCGGCGCCCACTTGCGGCCGAGATCGGTGGGGAAGTCCATGACGGCGAACTCGACGACGAGGTCGTGCGCCTCGAGCACCCGGTCGAGGTCGTCGGCGACGTCCCGGACGAGGTCGTCGAAGGCCTCCCGCCGGGTCGCCATCGCCGGGATCGGCGGCCACGCGAGCGGCCCGCGCACCCCGCGGCCCCGCCGGTCCCGTCGCGCGCCCGATGTCGGCTGCGACTGGCCCCCGTGGACTGGCATGGCAGCCATGCTAGTCCGCAGCAGCCCTGCCAGTCCCGCGGCAATGCCCGTCCGCACGGGAAACTCCCCGGCTCTCCGGCGTGGCAGCCGGGCGTTGTCGGCAAGGTCGCCTAAAGTCTCTGACCGTGACCGGTGACGCGACCCCCCACAGCTCCTCAGCTCGTCAGTCACTCATGCGCAAGTGCTCGCGCACGGCGTGCCCGCGACAGGCGGTCGCGACTCTCACCTATGTCTACTCGGACTCCACCGCCGTCGTCGGTCCGCTCGCCACGTATGCCGAGCCGCACACCTATGACCTGTGCACCGAGCACGCCGAGCGGCTCACGCCGCCGCGCGGGTGGGACATCGTCCGCCTGACCCTCGACGGGGACGCCCCCGTGCCCAGGCCGTCGATGGCGCTCTGTCTCGGCGACGACCTGGCCGCCATCGCCGACGCGGTGCGGGAGGAGCCGGCCCCGGCGCCGGCGCCGCGGCGCACGCGCGGTGAGCAGGTTCCGACGCCGGCTGCCGGCTGGGAGGCCGGCGTCTCGCGCGGTCACCTGCGCGCGGTCCGGATGCTCGCCGACCCGAGCGACGTCTGAGGCGAGGCACCCGCTGTGGGTGCCCGCGCATACCCCATCGGCCTGTCCTCCATACTGGTGCGCGTGACTGCCGACTCGCGTGACCTTTCCGCGTTCATCAAGGCCTATGACGTGCGTGGTCTCGTGCCGGACCAGCTCGACCCGGTGGTCTGCCGAGCCCTCGGCGCTGCGTTCGCGGAGGTTGTCGCGCGGCGGGACGGGTCAGCGGCGGTCGTCATCGGGCACGACATGCGGCCGAGCTCGCCGGAGCTGTCCGAGGCGTTCGCGAACGGGGTGGCCGAGCGCGGCGTGGATGTCGTCCTCATCGACCTCGCGAGCACCGACCAGCTGTACTACGCCTCCGGAGCGCTCGACCTGCCCGGCGCGATGTTCACGGCCAGTCACAACCCGGCGCAGTACAACGGGATCAAGCTGTGCCGGGCAGGGGCGCGGCCGGTCGGCCAGGACAGCGGACTGCACGAGGTGCGCGACCTCGCCCAGCGAGTCCTCGACGGCGACGACGAGGCGTTTCCTGCGGTCGGGGCATCCGGCAGCATCGAGCGTCGGGACGTCCTCGGCGACTATGGGTCGTTCCTGCGGGACCTGGTCGACCTGCGCGGGATCCGTCGGCTGCGGGTCGTCATCGACGCAGGCAACGGCATGGCCGGACACACGGTGCCGGCGGTCCTCGGGACGGCGGCCGGGCTGGACGCGCTGCCGCTCGACATCATCCCGATGTACTTCGAGCTGGACGGCACCTTCCCCAACCACGAGGCCAACCCGCTCGATCCGGCGAACCTCGTCGACCTGCAGGAGGCGGTCCGGCGCGAGGGGGCCGACCTGGGGCTGGCCTTCGACGGGGACGCCGACCGGTGCTTCGTCGTCGACGAGCGCGGGGAGCCGGTGAGTCCGAGCGCGATCATCGCGCTGGTCGCGGGTCGGGAGATCGCCCGGGAGGTGTCGGCAGGGCGGCGGGCCGAGGAGGTGCGGATCGTGCACAACCTCATCACGTCCAAGGTCGTCGAGGAGGAGGTGCGTGCCGCAGGGGCCGAGCCCGTCCGGACCAGGGTGGGGCACTCGTTCATCAAGGGGGAGATGGCCCGCAGCGGTGCGGTCTTCGGTGGTGAGCACTCCGCCCACTACTACTTCCGGGAGTTCTGGTTCGCCGACACCGGCATGCTCGCCGCGATGCACGTGCTCGCTGCTCTGGGTGCCTCCGACGAGCCGCTCTCGCGACTGGCCGGACACTTCGACCGCTATGTGACGTCGGGGGAGATCAACTCGACGGTGGCCGATGCTGCCGCGGCGACAGAGGCGGTGCTGCAGTGGGTGCAGAACCGGTTCACGGACGTGACCCTCGAGACCCTCGACGGCACGACGGTGACCCGCGCCGGCAGCGACGGGGACTGGCTGTGGTGGCTCAACCTGCGCGCGTCGAACACCGAGCCGCTGCTGCGGCTCAACGTCGAGGCCCGGGACGAGGCGACGATGACCGAGCTGCGTGATGCGGTGCTCGGGATCATCCGTGCCGATCCCTCCCCGGTGCGCTGACGTGAGAGGATCACACCCATGAGCATCAGCCCCTGGCTCCGCGAGATCCTGCGCTGTCCGAAGTGCCACAGCGAGCTGCGTGACGAGACCGGCCCGAGTGGACCCGAGCTCGTCTGCGAGGGTGCGCAGTGTGGGTTGGCGTTCCGGATCGACGACGGGGTGCCGGTGCTGCTGATCGACGAGGCTCGCGCACCGCAGGGCTGACGGCCCGTCCTCGCTCCGGAGCGTGACAATCAACCTCTGTCGGACCTCGGTGGTTGGCTTGAGCCATGAGGTTGATCGCCGAGCTGGAGCCGCTGACCGAGAGTCAGCTGCTCGATCATGCCGAGTCGGTCGCCCAGATGCAGCGGCAGTGTGAGGTCCAGTCGATCCGGATCGCGGTCCACTGGGCCCTGATGCACCACCCGGACCGGCTCGACCCGGCCGACCGGGCCCTCGCCGGCCGGGAGCGACCGCGCCTCTACGGCGGGGAGGGCACGCCC
>DUTZ01000557.1 GCA_012841845.1 Actinomycetales bacterium
CTCGAGATGAGCGACGCCGCCGCCGCGAGCCCCACCTACGCCGCGGCACGCGCCTCGTGGCGGGCCGCCAACGCCAAGGACCGCGACGGCTGGCTCGCCCTGTGGAGCCCCGACGGTCGGATCGAGGACCCCGTGGGGCCGTCGTTCCTCGACCCCGACGGCGCCGGCCACGCCGGGCCCGACGGCCTGGCCGAGTTCTGGGCCAAGGCCGTCTCCACGCCCGACCACATCGAGTTCCGCTTCGACCGCGCCGTCCTGTGCGGCACCGAACTGCTCTGCGTGGGCACGATCCGCACCCACCTCGGCCAGGGCGCGGACGCCCAGGTCATGGACGCCGTCGGCGCCGTGGTCTACCGCGTCGACGACGCCGGGCGGATGCTCACCCTGCGCGCGTTCTGGGAGCCCGACGTCGCGATGACCACCCTCCGGCCGGCGGCGACCTCGTCGTCGTCGGACCCCACCGAGCCCCGGGAGGCCTGACACCGTGACCCGCGTCGTCGACGTCGAGTTCTCCGTCCCCATCTCCTTCTCCCCCGTCGAGCAGATCATCGACCTCGCGCGCGGCGCCGAGGCCGCCGGCTTCGACCGCGTCGTGCTGCCCGACTCGCTGTTCCACCCGCGGCGGCAGGACGAGGACTACCCGTACACCCCCGACGGCTCGCGCATGTGGAACGAGTCCACCGAGTGGGTCGAGCCGCTCGTGGCCGCCGCCGCGATGGGCGCCGCCACCGAGCGCATCCGCTTCTGCCCGCAGGTGCTCAAGGTGGGCCCGCGCAACCCGCTGCTGCTCACCCGGCAGGTGGCCTCCGTCGCGCTGCTCACCGGCAACCGCCTGGACCTGGGCGTGGGCATCGGCTGGGACCCCAACGAGTTCGAGTGGTGCGGCGCGCCGTTCAAGGGCCGTGGCAAGCGCGTCGACGAGTCCCTGGCGATCATGCGGCAGGCGCTGCGCGGCGAGTGGATGGAGTTCCACGGCGAGCACTTCGACTTCGACGAACTGATCTTCACCCCCGCGCCGTCCGAGCCGGTGCCGTTCTACGTGGGCGGACACACCGAGATCGCTCTGAAGCGCGCCGCCCGGGTGGGCCAGGGGTGGACCAGCGCCATGATGGCCTACGACGACATCGTGGCCACCGTGCGACGCCTGGGCGAGTTGCTCGAGGCCCAGGGGCGCTCGCTCGCCGACCGCGGCGACGGCAAGCCCTTCGCGATCCAGGTCGTGTGCCTGGACAAGTTCGGCACCCGCGGCTTCACCGAACTCGCCGAGGCCGGGGTCACGGACATCATCGTGATGCCGTGGCTCATCGAGGGCCTGGGCTTCGACAGCTCCGCCGCCGAGAAGGTGGACGCCATCGCCCGCTTCGGCGAGAAATACGGCCTGCGCGACTGACTCGCCCCGGCGCCGCCGCGGCCCCGGGCCCGCCCCTACCCCGGCCCCGCGCCGCCGCGGCCCTGCACCTCCGCGTTTGGTCGACGCTGCGCAGAGTTCGGTGAACGCTGGGCGTGGGGCGCACGCAAGAACCCGCACAATCTGTACACCGAACTCCCGCCCGCGTGCGGGTCGGGGCCGCCTGTGGAGAACGATCCTCGTTGTCCACAGATCGCCGAGGGGGCGTGCGCGGCGAACGCCGGGCACACACGATCGAGGCATGGCCCGACGAACCCCCGAACGAACTCCGCGCCGCAGCACCGGCAGCACCGGCAGCACCGGCAGCACCCGCACCACCGGCAGCACGCGCAGCACCGGCAGCACGCGCAGCCGGACCAGCGGCCGAACCGGCACCACCCGCAGCCGCACCAACGCCCGCCAGACCCCGGCCCCCGCGCGCACCCTGACCACCGCCACCTTCGGAACCGTGGACCTCGACGCCTTCGATTCCGCGATCACCGGCGGGAAACCCTTCCTGGCGAAGGCTGCTCTGGAGTGCGGTGTCCTCACCAGACATGCCCTGTCCACCAGGTTCCGCCTCGTCCACCCGGGTGTGTACATCGCAGCGGACGCACAGCCGGACACGCGGGACCTCATCCGCGCGGTCCATCTCTGGGCACCGCCCGACGCGGTGATCGCCGGCTGGGGTGCGGCCAAACTGCACCGCGAGAAGTGGTACGCGGATCGCCGGTGCGCCGTCGCCGTCGACCTCTATTCCCCCCGCAGATTGCGTTCCACTCCCGGGGTGCGCGTGCACGTGACCGCGCGGATGCCGAAGGCCCCTGATCTGAGCGTCGTCGACGGCATGATCGCGACGAGTCCCGCCCGCACCGCCGTCGACGTGGGCCGGTGGACCAGAGGCGTGGACGAACGCATCTGTGCGATCGACGCCGTGTGCAACGGGTCGCGGACCGGCCTCGACGCCGTCGCCGGCGCCGCGGGTCGCATGGTCGGCCAGCACGGCGTCAAGACCGTGATCGGCCTGCTCGCGAGCTGCGACATCGGCGCCGATTCGCCGCAGGAGACGATGGTCCGGCTGTGGCTCGAGCGCTCCGATCTCCCCGCACCCGCGACCCAGGTGATCATCTTCAACCGCTACGGACAGAAGATCGCCACCGCGGACCTGGCCTACGAGAAGGTGAAGGTCGCGGTGTTCTATGACGGCGAGGTCCACCGGAGCGCCGAGCAGAGCCTCTTCGACGATCACGTCGACGCCGAGCTCCGCGACATGGGCTGGGAGGTCATCCGCGTGGTGGCGGGGATGCTGCCGAAGGTCGTGGTGAACCGCATCGAGCGCGCGTACGACAGGAACCTGCTCCGGTACCACCTCTGACGGGCTCGGCCTCTGACGGGCTCGGCCTCTGACGGGCTCGGCTCCGGCGCACTCACCTGCCGCGCCCGCACCTCCCTCGCGCGATTCGGTGAACAGAATTCGCGGCGGATCGCCGGTGCGACGCGTCAGACGTTCAGCGAACTCTGCGAGATGTCGACCAGACACGCCAGGATCGCCTCGTGCGTGTCCTCCGTGGCCTCGAGGTGCATGAGGTGGCCGGCCGGCGCGGAGATGGCGCGAACCATCCGCACGTCGTCGTGGTAGCGGCCCAGCTTGGAGAGCGGATCGCGGCCGTGGAAGCCCTCGAGGTCGGGGTCGTGCTCGGAGTAGAGGAAGTAGTACGGGACCGGGTTGGTCCGGCGCTCGAACTCCTTGCGCGCGTGCCAGCTCACGTCCATCGCCCGGTACCACTGCAGCGGCCCGGCGAACCCGGTGCGGGCGTACTCGGCCTCGTAGGTGTCCATCTCCTCGACGCTCAGCCACGGCCACGGCAGCGGCGGCGCCTCGGGCAGGGCCTCCAGGTAGGTCGAGCCCGGCGGGTGCGACCACACGTCGAGGTAGTGGTACTCGGCGGACAGCGCCCAGAACACGCGGGTGAGGAACTCGCGCTCGCGGCCGGCGAGATCGGCCTCGGCCACGCCCGGCTGCGCGAAGTAGTGCAGGTGCAGGAAGTGCTTCTCCGCCATCATCGCCGAGCCCTCGAGCGGTGGGACCGAGCCGGCGGTGCCCATGAAGGGGTTCTCCATGCCGATCACCGCGCGGACCCGGCCGGGCTCGAGGTGGCACACGTCGTAGGCGACGCCGGCGCCGAAGTCGAAGCCCACGAGCACCACGGGGTCGTCGGCGGGCCTCCCGGCGAGGGGTCCGGCCTCGTCACAGACCGCGAGCACGTCGTCGACCACCTCCCGCGGCGCGTACGCGGCGACGTCGCCGGGCGCGTCGGAGCCGCCGAATCCGCGCAGGTCCGGCGCGATCACCCGCCAGCCCGCCGCCGTGAGGACGGGGATCATGCGGTGCCACGTGAACCAGAAGTGCGGGAACCCGTGGATCAGGACGACGGTGCCGCGGGGCTCGGTGGTGGTGGCGCCGTCGGGCTCGGTGGTGGTGGCGGTGGGATCTGCGACGACGAAGTGGAGGCGGACGCCGTCGCGATCGACGAAGCGGTGATCGACCATGGCCTCCACCCTGCCCTCCCCCGCGTTTGGTCGACGGATTTTGCGGGAATCGGGCCTGGGCACCGGCATGACGTTCACCAGACTCTGCACAGCGTCGACCAAACGTACTACGTGGACCAAACGCCTTACTTCGACCACACAGCGCCTATCCGGCGGGGGCGGGAGAAGGGCCGGACCGAAATGGCGGGCGGCCCCGGCCTCCGCGAGGGAGGGCCGGGGCC
>DUTZ01000558.1 GCA_012841845.1 Actinomycetales bacterium
GCCCCGCCGAGCTCCCGCCGGTCCGGGCTTCGGCGGACCTGCCGCCGCAGGACGCGGAGGCGCTCGGCACCGCCGTCGAGGTCACCGTGTCGCCGCTGCGCTACCGGGTGATCGAGGTCTTCGGCACCACCTCGTACAACTGCCTGTTCTCCGTCGGGGTCCGGAATCTCACGGACGAGCCGCAGGAAGTCCGCATGGGCTTCCGGGCGACGGGCGCCCCGACGGCGGTGTGGGAGGGCGATCGGCCGACCGCGCTCGACCCGGGGGAGCGCCGCGAGCTGGTCCTGGGCTGGGACGGGGCCACCCCCGAGGAGGTCGAGCTCGACGAGGCGCGGTGCACGGGACCGGTGGAGCTGACGGCGCTCGGGGTGGCCCCGGGCTGAGCACCCCGCGGCCGGGACCGCGACCGCGCGGCCGGGCGCAGGCCGTCAGAGACGACCGAGGGCCGCCCCCGCGAGCCACAGCAGGGCCACGGCGAGCAGCGCGCCGGCGATCACCGGCACGATCGACCGGCCGCCCGTCCACCGGCGCAGTCCCAGCCCGCCCGCCGTGAGCAGGACCGCGGCGTTGCCGAGAAAGACCACCGCGAGGCGGAGCGTGGGGCCGGGGTCGCTGGTGTACATGCAGGAGCCGCCGCACTGCTCGCGGTACAGCACCAGCAGCCCGGTCGAGAGGGTCGAGACGATGACGGCGGCGACCACGCCCAGGGCGGCGAGGATCGCGACCTCGGCCGGGAGGCCGTGGCGCCGGCCCTCGTGCGTCGTGCCCATACCGCCCATGGTACGTCCGGGGGTATCGTCGGACGAGTTCCGTCCGTCGCGTCGCCGGATCCCGGGGGAGGAGGATCCATGGCCCCGCCCCGCATCGACCGCCTCGTCTCCGGCGGACAGACGGGAGCGGACCGGGCGGCGCTCGACGCGGCGATCGCGCACGGACTCCCCTACGGGGGCTGGTGCCCGGCCGGCGGGTGGGCCGAGGACCACCCCGCCGCGCCGGGGCTACTCGCGGTCTATCCCGCGCTCACCGCGACGGGGTCCGCCGACCCCGGGGAGCGGACCCGGCTCAACGTCCGCGAGAGCCACGCGACGCTGATCCTGCGCACGCCGGGCGCGCGCTCGCCCGGAACCGACCTCACGCGGCGGACGGCCGCGGCGCTCGACCGGCCGTGCCTCGAGTCGGCCGGGGACGTCGACGAGATCCTCGACTGGCTGGACGGGCTCGGGCCCGGCCTCACGCTCAACGTGGCGGGGCCGCGGGAGAGCGAGCAGCCGGGCCTCTACGCGCACTCGCGGCGCGTGCTCGGCGAGGTGCTCAGGCGTTCGGCCTGACGTCCATCACCACGTCGAACTCGAGGAGGTCGGCACCCTCGGCGACGGGCTTGCCGTGCTCGCCGGCGTGGGCGGCGCGGGCGTCGCCGTCGCGCCAGGCCGCGAACGACGCCTCGTCCTCCCAGGTGGTGACGACGAAGTAGCGCTTCTCCTCGCCCGTGGGCCGCAGGAGTTGGAAGCCGAGGAAGCCGGGGGCCGAGTCGACCGTGTGGGCGCGCTCGGCGAAGCGGCGCTCGAGCTCGGGGCCGGCCTGCGGGGGGACGTTCAGGGCGTTGATCTTGACGATGGCCATGGCCCCGAGACTACGCAGCCCGACGTGCCCCGGGAGGAACGCGGCCGGTCCCGGTGGGCGGCGGTCGGGATCACCCCGGCAACGCGTACCGCCCTGCCGCCTCCACGACGAGCCCGTCCGCGAGCAGCGACGCCAGGGCACGGTCGCGCTGGACGTCGTCGGGCCACACCGCGTCGAGCCGGGCGCGGGTGGCGGTGCCGTCGCCGTCGCGCAGCACGTCGAGCAGCAGGCCGCGGACCTGCCGGTCGGTCCCGGCGTAGGTCTGGGCTCGTCGTCGGGGCCCGTCCCACGCGGGCCTGCCGGCGGCCACCCAGGCGCACGACGCGGCGAGGGGACACTCGTCGCACCGCGGCACCCGGGCCGTGCACACCAGCGCGCCGAGCTCCATGAGCGCCACGGAGAAGTCCACGGCCCGCGCGCGGTCGTCGGGGAGGAGCGCGGCGACGGAGTCGAGGTCGCGGCGGGAGGACGGGGGGCCGGCCTCGGCGACGCCGCGCACGGCGCGCGCCACGACGCGCCGCACGTTGGTGTCCACGACGGGCACGGGCTCGCCGTGGGCGAAGCAGGCCACCGCCCGCGCGGTGTAGTCGCCGACGCCGGGCAGGGCGAGCAGGGCGTCGACGTCGGCGGGGACCTCACCGCCGTGGAGCTCGACGACGACCCGCGCGCACTCCTGCACCCGGAGCGCGCGCCGGGGGTAGCCGAGCTTGCCCCACATCCGGATGACCTCCGCCGTCGGGGCGGCCGCCAGCTCGGCCGGCCCGGGCCACCGCTCGAGCCACGCCCGCCACACCGGCTCGACCCGGGCGACGGGCGTCTGCTGGCTCATCACCTCGCAGAGCAGGATCTCCCACGCGGTGGTGCCCTCGGAGCGCCACGGCAGCGCGCGCCCGGCCCCGGCGTACCAACCCAGGAGAGCATCGACATCGACCACGGGTGCACAATACGAGGTATGCCTCATACCGACCCCAAGAAGGCCTGGGCCTCCCTGCGCGAGGGCAACCGTCGCTTCGTGTCCGGGGACATGCGTCATCCCAGCCAGAACACCGAGCGGCGGGAGAAGCTCGTCGCCGCGCAGCACCCCAAGGCGGTGCTGTTCGGCTGCTCGGACTCGCGGGTCGCGGCGGAGATCATCTTCGACCAGGGGCTCGGCGACCTCTTCGTCATCCGCACCGCCGGCCACATCATCGACACCGCCGTGCTCGGCTCGATCGAGTACGCCGCGCTCGTCCTGGAGACGCCGCTCATCGTGGTGCTGGGGCACGACAGCTGCGGCGCGGTCGGCGCGGCCGTCGACGCACTCCGCACGGGCGAGATCCCGCCGGGCTTCCTCCGGGAGATCGTCGAGAAGGTGTCGCCGTCGATCCTCAACGGTCGCCGCGAGGGACTCAAGAGCATCGACGACTACGAGGCGCGCCACGTCCTGGAGACCGGCGAACTGCTCGACCAGCGCTCCAAGATCATCCACGACCGGATCAAGGCCGGGAAGCTCGCGATCGTGGGCGTCACCTACAAGCTCTCCGACGGCCGTGCGTACCTGCGCAGCGTGGTGGGCGACGTCGAGGACACCCCGCACGGCCCCGGCGAGGAGATGGTCGCGGTCTGCTGACCGCCGAGTCTGGGGGACACGCCGCGCCGCGGGGCCGGTGGGGACGGGGCCGGCCCTAGAGTTGACCCCGTGTACGAACCCCAGGGCCCCCTTCCCCGTGAGGTCTACGTGCGTCGACGCGCGGCGGCCGCCGTCGCGGCCGTCGTCGCCGTGATCGCCGTGGTGCTGGCCCTCGTCCTGGCCTCCCGCGACGGCGGCACGGACACCCAGGACGCGGCGGGCGGCGGGGACGACCCGGCCGCCGCCGAGACCACCACCTCGGAGACCACGACCACCGAGTCGGAGGAGCCCCGCGACGGCGGCGCCTCGCGCGGCCGGTGCGCGGACGAGGACCTGCGGCTCGAGGTGTGGCCGGCTGAGCCCAACGTGCCCGCCGGCGAGGAGGTCCGCTTCTTCGTCAACATCGTCAACACCTCCGACACGACGTGCGAGCGCGACCTGGCCAAGGACCCGCTGCTGTTCGAGGTCTTCCGCCTGGACACCAACGCCAAGGTGTGGTCGAGCATCGACTGCACGACGCCGCGCGGCGAGGACGTGGTGGAGCTGCAGCCGGAGGAGCCGGGCCAGCGCCAGATCGACTGGTCGGGCCGCCGGTCCGCGGTCAATGCCTGCGAGGAGGCCGACCGCACGCCCGTCGAGGTGGGCTCGTACCAGGTGTACGCGCTGGTCGGGGACGTCTTCAGTCCCGCCGCCACCTTCAACGTGGTCGAGGGCGACTGACGCCCGCGGGTGCCGGCCCCCGGTTCGTCTAGCGCCCGGCCCGCCCGCCCCCGCTCCCGAGCCCGGTGAGCCACTGGCTGACGTGCCGCGACCACAGGGCGCCCACGCCCTCGACGTCGGCGAAGTCGGACTGGTCCGCGGCCAGCAGCGCCGGCACGGACCCGAAGCGTTCCACGAGCGTGGCGACCTGCGCGGGTCGCAGGCGGGGGATGTGCGCGAGCAGCCGGTGCCCGCGCGCCACCACGTGCTCGTCGAGGTCCTCCGGCTCGGCCGGCAGCCCCAGGACCCGGGCGACGGGCCCGGGGACGAGGAGGTCGGCGTCGGCGAGCGCCGCGAGCCGCTCGAGCGCGGCCGACACCTCCGCGGGGGTGGGGGCGGGGTGGACTCCGGGCTCGGTGCCCGGCTGCGCGCCCGGCTGGGCGGGCGGGGCGACGACGAGGTGATCGGCGACCAGCCCGCGGAGCTCGTCCGGGGTGTCCGCGAGGAGCTCCTCGAGCTGCAGCGCGGTCTGCCGGCCGTGCTCGCCCATCTCCTCCGCGAGCTCGGCCAGCTCGGCGCCCATCCGCTCCAGCCGCAGCAGGCGCTGGGCGAGCGTCACGACGTCGCGGACCGAGGCGTAGCCGCCGATCTCCGCGCGGTCGAGGCGGGCGCGGGCGAGGTCGGTGCGGGCGCCGTGTCGCTCCATGGTGGCGACGGTCTGGTCCGCCCGCGCGAGGAGCACCACGGGGTCGGCGAGCATGTGGGCCAGGCCGCCCGCGTACACGGTCACCGACGTCATGGACGCCGAGACGGCCACCGTCGGGACCCCGGTGTGCAGCGCGGTCCGCTCGGCGGCGCGGTGGCGCGTTCCCGTCTCGACGGCCGGCAGCGTCGGGTCGGGGACCAGGTGGACGTTGGCGCGCTGGATCCGCCGGCCGTCCGTGGACAGGACCACGGCCCCGTCCATCTTGCTCAGCTCGCGCAGCCGCGCCGGGGTGAACCCGACGTCGAGCGCCATGCCGCCGTCGCAGATGGCGTCGACCCGCGGGTCGTTGCCGAGCACGAGGAGACCGCCGGTCCCGCTGCGGCGGATGCGGTCGAGCGCGTCGCGCAGCGGTGTCCCCGGCGCGAGGCGCCGCAGGACGGCGCGCATCTCGGCCTGCCCCGGGCCGTCGGTGCCGCGCCCGGCGAAGGGGGACGTGTCAGTGCCCCTCGGCCGGCGCCGCGGTCTCGGCCGGGCGGGTGAACTCGCCGGGCTCGGGGGTCTCGGCCACGACGCCCACCGGGATCTCGAGCTCGTCGCCGTTGGAGAAGGTCAGGGTGGCGGGCACCGAGTTGCTCACCACGAGGTCGTCCGCCGACGGCAGGGTCGCCGAGCCGTGGGTGACGCAGAAGGACTCGTCCTCGGGGACCTCCGGGGCCTCGTCCTCGAGGGAGGCGACGAAGGTGCAGCCGCGCTCGAGCGGCTCGTCGCCCTCGATCTGGACCTGCTGGCCGTCGACCTCGACGCGCTCGATGGAGATGGGCTCACCGAAACCGGAGCCGGTGAAGGCGACGGCGAAGCCGACCTTGGCCTCGCCGCCGTTCTCGGGGAGCTCGACCCGGAAGTCGTTGACGTGGACGTCCCCGACGGTGCCGTAGCCGCCGTCGACGGCCGCGACCTGGTTCGCCGTCTGCGAGATCTGACCGCCGCCGCAGGCGGACACACCGAGGGCGGCGCCCACGGCCAGGACGACGAGCGCGCTGCGGCGCAGGCCGGTGTTGGGTGAAGTCACGTCAGGCTCCTCGGGGATGATCGTTCTCAGGCCGGTCTCATCGTAGTCCACGAGGGTGCGTCCCCGGTGCCGGAGGGCGACGCCGGAACCACCCGTTCGTCCCCCGGTCGCGCCCGCCCTCACCTGCCACGACCTCGCGCACGGTGCTGACCTGCATAAACGGAAAGCCGCCGAACTGAGGGCGTGCTAAGATGGGCCGAGTCGAAAGGGGAAAGCCACTCATGGAGTTCAAGGTCGGCGACACCGTCGTCTACCCGCACCACGGCGCCGCGGTCATCCAGGCGATCGAGATGCGGACGGTCAAGGGCACCGAGAAGGAATACCTCGTCCTCAAGGTCTCGCAGGGCGATCTCACGGTCCGGGTCCCGGCCGAGAACGCCGAGTACGTCGGCGTGCGCGACGTGGTCGACGAGGCGGGACTGGACAAGGTCTTCGAGGTCCTCCGGACCGCCCACGTGGAGGAGCCCACCAACTGGTCGCGCCGCTACAAGGCCAACGGCGAGAAGCTGGCCTCGGGCGACGTCAACAAGGTCGCCGAGGTCGTCCGTGACCTGTGGCGCCGCGACCTCGACCGCGGCCTCTCCGCGGGAGAGAAGCGCATGCTGGCCAAGGCCCGCCAGGTGCTCGTGGGCGAGCTCGCGCTCGCCGAGCGCGCCGACGAGGCCCACGCGGACCAGCTGCTCGACGAGGTCCTGGCCTCCGCCGCGCCGGCCTGACGGTCCGCGGCCGAGTGACGCGACACGACATCGGCGGCCACCCCGCCCCCACGGGCCGGGTGGCCGCCGTCGTTCCCGCCGCCGGTTCCGGCACGCGCCTCGGCGCGGGGATGCCCAAGGCCTTCGTCGCCCTCGAGGGGCGGACGATGCTCGAGCGGGCCGTGGCCGGCCTGCTCGCCTCGGGGGCGGTCGACGACGTGGTGGCCGTGGTCCCCGCCGACCGCGTGGACGAGGCCGAGCGGCTGCTGCGGCCGCTGGGCGGCGACGACCACCTCGTCGTCGTCACCACCGGCGGAGCCGAGCGCACCGACTCCGTCCGCAACGGCCTCGCCGCGCTGGGCCGCGCCGGGGGGCGGGGAGATGGTGACGCCTACGCCGCCCTGCTCGTGCACGACGCCGCGCGCTGCCTCACCCCCGCCGGGCCGATCCGGCGCGTGGTGGACGCGGTCCGTGCCGGGGAGCGCGCGGTGGTCCCCGTGCTGCCGGTCGTGGACACCGTCAAGGAGGTCGACGGCGAGGGCTACGTCACCGGCACCCCGGACCGCGCCGCGCTGCGCGCCGTCCAGACCCCGCAGGGCTTCGACCCCGCCACCCTGCTCGCCGCCTACGACGCGGGCGGCGACGTGGCCACCGACGACGCCGGACTCGTCGAGCGGGTCGGCGTGCGCGTGGCCACCGTCCCCGGCGACGCGCTGGCCTTCAAGATCACCACCGCCGCCGACCGCGAGCGCGCCGTCACCGAGCTCTCGCCCCGGACCACGACCAAGGAGCCCCGATGAGCCAGCCCGTCATCCCCCGCGTGGGGATCGGCACCGACGCCCACCAGGTCGAGAAGGGCAAGCCGTGCATGATGGCGTGCCTGCACTTCCCCGACACCGACGGCTGCGAGGGGCACTCCGACGGCGACGTGGTGGCCCACGCCCTCGTCGACGCGCTGCTCTCCGCGGCCGGGCTCGGCGACCTCGGGGCCCTGGTCGGCACGGGGCGCAAGGAGTACGACGACGTCTCCGGCGAGCGCCTGCTCCGCGAGGCCTGCGCGGCGCTCGCCGAGCACGGCTGGACGATCGGCAACGCCGCCGTGCAGATGGTCGGCAACCGGCCCAAGATGGGGCCCCGCCGGGTCGAGGCGGAGCAGACCCTCTCGGCGATCATCGGCGCCCCGGTCTCGGTGAGCGCCACCACCACCGACGGCATGGGGTTCACCGGGCGCGGCGAGGGCGTGTCCGCCGTGGCGACGGCGCTGGTCTACCGGGGCTGACGGGCCGGGTCGGGCCGCGCTGGCCGGGGGACCGGGCCGGTAGACTCGGGCCCCGTGACGCTCCATCTGTACGACACCGCCACCCGAAGCCTCCGGGAGTTCACCCCCGTCCGCGAGGGGCACGCGTCCGTCTACCTGTGTGGAGCGACCCCGCAGTCGGTGCCGCACATCGGCCACCTGCGCTCCGGCGTGGCCTTTGACGTGCTACGCCGCTGGCTCGCGGCCACGGGCTACGACGTGGCGTTTGTCCGGAACGTCACGGACATCGACGACAAGATCCTCACCAAGGCCGCCGAGCACGGCCGCCCCTGGTGGGAGTGGGTGGCCACGCACGAGCGCGAGTTCACCCGCGCCTACGACGTGCTGGGCGTGCTGCCGCCGTCCACCGAGCCGCGCGCGACCGGGCACGTCACGCAGATGATCGACTACATGGAGCGGCTCGTCGAGAACGGCTTCGCCTACGCCGCCGAGGGCTCGGTGTACTTCGACGTGGCCGCGTGGTCGGCCTCCCCGGAGGGCGACTACGGCAGCCTGTCCGGGCACCGGCTCGAGGAGGTGGACCAGGGCGAGGGCGTCTCGCGCGGCAAGCGCGACCCCCGCGACTTCGCCCTGTGGAAGGCCGCCAAGCCCGGCGAGCCCAGCTGGCCCACCCCGTGGGGCGACGGCCGGCCGGGCTGGCACCTCGAGTGCTCGGCCATGGCCACCTGGTACCTCGGCGGGACCTTCGACATCCACGCCGGCGGCCTGGACCTGCAGTTCCCGCACCACGAGAACGAGATGGCCCAGTCGCACGCCGCCGGTGACGGGTTCGCGCGCTACTGGATGCACAACGGCTGGGTCACCATGAGCGGCGAGAAGATGAGCAAGTCGCTCGGCAACGTGCTCAGCGTGCCCAACGTGCTCGCGCAGGTCCGCGCCGTGGAGCTGCGCTACTACCTCGGCAGCGCGCACTACCGCTCGATGCTCGAGTACTCGCCCGAGGCCCTGCAGGAGGCGGCCGCCGGGTACCGGCGGATCGAGGCGTTCGTGCGGCGCGTCGCCGAGGCGGTGGGCCCCGACGGCGAGGTGCCGGTCGGGGAGTGGACCGACGGCTTCGCCGCCGCGATGGACGACGACCTCGGCGTGCCGGCCGCCCTGGCGGAGATCCACGGCACCGTGAGGGCCGGCAACACCGCGCTCTCGGCGGGCGATCACGACGCGGCGCTGGCCGCGGCGTCGGCCGTCCGCGCGATGACCGCCGTGCTGGGCGTGGACCCGCTCGATCCGCACTGGGCGGCGGACGGCGGCGGGGACGACGCGGCGATGACCGCGCTCGACGCGCTCGTGCGGGCCGAGCTCGACGCCCGTAGTGCCGCCCGCGCGGCCAAGGACTTCGCCACCGCCGACGCCATCCGGGACCGCCTGGTCGCGGCGGGCATCGAGGTGGCCGACACCGCGGACGGCCAGAAGTGGTCGCTCGCCCACCGGGAGGACTGACTGACATGGCGGGCAACTCGAACCGGCGCGGCGCGATCCGCAAGTCCGGCACCAAGAAGGGTCAGGTCGTCGGCTCGGGCGGCCAGCGGCGCCGCGGCCTCGAGGCCCGGGGCGCCACCCCGAGGGCCGAGGACCGGACCTACCACCCCGCGCACCGGCGCGCCAAGGTCGCCAGCCGCAAGGCCGAGGGCGCGCAGCAGCGCCGCCGGCACGCGCAGAAGCAGGCCGAGGGGCCCGAGCTCGTGGTGGGCCGCAACCCGGTCGTCGAGTGCCTGCGCGCCGGCGTGCCCGCCACCGCGCTCTACGTGGCCGTGGGCGCGGAGAACGATGAGCGGCTCACCGAGGCCGTGCGCTTCGCCGCCGACCACGGGATCTCGATCCTCGAGGTGCCGCGCCACGACCTCGACCGCATGACCTCCAACGGCATGCACCAGGGGATCGGCCTGCAGGTGCCGCCGTACGAGTACGCCGACCCCACCGACATGCTGGAGAGCGCGCTCGGCTCCGCGCGGCCCGCGCTGCTCGTGGCGCTGGACAACATCACCGACCCGCGCAACCTCGGAGCGGTGATCCGCTCGACCGCGGCGTTCGGCGGCCACGGCGTGCTCATCCCCGAACGGCGCAGCGCCTCGATCACGGCCGTCGCGTGGCGCACCTCCGCCGGCGCCGCCGCCCGGCTGCCCGTGGCGCGGGCGACGAACCTCAACCGCACCCTGCTCGAGTGGGCCAGGTCGGGCGTGCAGCTCGTCGGCCTGGACGCCGGCGGCGACGTCTCGCTGGACGACTACGACGGCACCGGCCCCACCGTCGTGGTGGTGGGCTCCGAGGGCAAGGGCCTGTCGCGGCTCGTGCGCGAGAACTGCGACTCGATCCTCTCGATCCCCATCGCCTCGGACGTGGAGAGCCTCAACGCCTCCGTCGCCGCGGGCGTGGTGCTGAGCGAGTTCGCGCGCCAGCGTCGCGCCGCGACGGGGTAGCGCACGGGGCGTACACGGGTACTCTGTGGCGGTGAAAGCCCTTCCGCCAGTAGAGGAGTGAACCCCATGCTCGGATCGCTGTACGACGTCTCGATGCGCCTGGCCTCGGCGCTCATGCGGTCCACCGCCGGCTCCGGCGAGATCAACCCCGGCTCCATCGCCGGCGCGTCGGTGACGCTGCCGGTGCTCTCACTCTACGAGGCCGGTCGCGCGGCGGGCATCCCCGCAGAGTGGCTCATCCCCGCGCCCTGACCGGCCCGGGCCCGGCCGGCCGGGCTCAGGCGCGCGGGCGGTGCGGCGACCGGCTGTGGTCGAACATCGCCCGCGCCTGCGGCCACGTCTGGACGCCGTAGCGCAGGTGGGCGGCGACGAGGAACAGCGCCTCGAGCCGCCGGTACGTCCAGGCGCGGTCGAGCAGGTCGGCCTCGCCCGGCCGGGGGTGGATCCGGCCGACGTAGTGGGCCAGCACCTCGTCGACGAACGCCGGCCCGTAGTCGTACAGCCCGGCGAAGTCCGCGGCCGGGTCGCCGAGGCACATGTCGGTGAAGTCGATCACCCCGAGCCGCCCCGGCGCCGCCGCGGTCTCGCGCTGCCAGTACAGGTGCCGCGGGGCGAGATCGTTGTGCAGGAACACCACCGGCCTCCCGGGCCCGGCGCGGTCGGCCAGCAGCGCGGCCACCTCGTGGCAGATCTCGCGCGCCGTGCACAGCTCGTCCTCCGTGAACACCTCCGGCAGGTCGGTCGCCAGGACCTGCCGCGCGAAGTCCAGGTTCTCCGGCTGGTACGCGGCCGGCACGCGGTCGATCGGCGACGACGAGGTGTCCAGGACGTGCAGCGCCGAGAGCAGTCCCCCGATCTGCGCGGCGAGCGACGTCCGCTCGGTCGGTGGCAGGGCGGCGAGCAGCTCCGGGGTGAGCCGGTCCCCACGGACCATGGGGTAGCCGGCGAAGCGCAGCCCGCCGCCGTCCAGGCTCGCCGGCCGGTGCGTGTAGCGGGGGACCGCCACGTCCACCCGCGTGGCCAGGTGGTCGAGGACCTCCACCTCGTGCGGCAGGCGCTCGTAGGCGTGGGAGTCGGTGGGGAAGCGGAACACGAGGTCCGCACGGCCCCGGGCGTCGGCCCCCGAGCAGCCGCGCAGGATCAGGGCGACGTGGTCCCAGCCCTCCTCGGTGCGCTCCGCCGACTCCCAGACGAGCGTCGGGTACACCTCGTGGACGGCCTCCAGGGCGGGGTCGGTGCCCTCGTCGTCGTCGTTCACGGCGACCACGCTAGCGCGCCCGCCACCGGCGAGGCGCTCGCGCGGGGGTCCGGCCGTCAGC
>DUTZ01000044.1 GCA_012841845.1 Actinomycetales bacterium
ACCCGGCGCCCGCCTTCCACACGATGCCTGCCACGTACCCGGCGCCCACGCCGTCCCCGGTGGCGCAGCCGCCGTGGCCGGAGCCGACGGTCCGCGCGCCGTGGTCGCCGCGGTGACGGATGCGATACTGGGACGCGTGACCTCCAAGCCGCGCATCTCCAACGTCCTCGCCTCGCGCTACGCCAGCGCCGACCTGGCCACCCTGTGGTCCGCCGAGCACAAGATCGTGCTCGAGCGGCAGCTGTGGATCGCGGTCCTGCGCGCGCAGCGCGACCTCGGCATCGAGGTGCCGGACGGCGTGATCGAGGCGTACGAGGCCGTGGTGGACCGCGTGGACCTGGAGTCGATCGCCGAGCGCGAGCGGGTGACGCGGCACGACGTCAAGGCGCGCATCGAGGAGTTCAACGACCTCGCCGGGCACGAGCACATCCACAAGGGGATGACGAGCCGCGACCTCACGGAGAACGTCGAGCAGCTGCAGATCGTGCAGTCGCTGCGCCTGGTCAGGGACCGGTCCGTGGCCGCCGCCCGCCGGCTCGCCGAGCACGCCGTTGCCCAGCGTGACCAGGTGATGGCCGGCCGCAGCCACAACGTGGCCGCACAGGCCACGACGCTGGGCAAGCGTTTCGCCTCGGCGGCCGACGAGCTGCTCGTGGCGATCGAGCGCGTCGAATCGCTGCTCGAGCGCTACCCGCTGCGCGGCATCAAGGGCCCCATGGGCACGGCGCAGGACATGCTCGACCTGCTCGGCGGCGACGAGGCCACGCTCGCCGAGCTCGAGCGGCGCATCGCCGAGCACCTGGGCTTCACGCGCACCTTCGACTCGGTGGGCCAGGTGTACCCGCGCTCGCTGGACCACGAGGTGGTCTCCGCGCTCGTGCAACTGGGCGCCGGGCCGTCGTCGCTCGCCCAGACCATCCGGCTCATGGCCGGCCACGAGCTCGTCACCGAGGGCTTCCAGCCCGGCCAGGTGGGCTCGTCGGCCATGCCGCACAAGATGAACACCCGCTCCTGCGAGCGCGTGGGCGGTCTCCAGGTGGTGCTCCGCGGCTACGGCTCGATGGCCGCCGAGCTCGCCGGCGCGCAGTGGAACGAGGGCGACGTCTTCTGTTCCGTGGTGCGCCGCGTGGCGCTGCCCGACGCGTTCTTCGCCCTGGACGGCATGTTCGAGACCTTCCTCACCGTGCTCGACGAGTTCGGCGCCTACCCGGCGGTGATCGACAAGGAACTGCAGCGCTACCTGCCGTTCCTGGCCACGACCAAGGTGCTCATGGCCGCGGTCCGCGCGGGCGTCGGCCGCGAGGTTGCCCACGAGGCGATCAAGGAGAACGCGGTCGCGGTGGCCCTGGCCATGCGCGAGGAGGGCCGCGAGCCCGACCTCATCGACCGGCTGGCCGCCGACGACCGGCTCCCGCTGGACCGGGGCGCCCTCGAGGACGCGTTGGCGGACCGCGCCGCGTTCGTCGGCGCCGCCGCGGACCAGGTCGACGCCGTCGTCACCCGCGTCTCCGAGCTCGTCGCCCGTCACCCCGACGCCGCCGCGTACACCCCGGGCGCGATCCTCTAGGCGAGCTTCCCGGCGCGCACCCGCGAGTCCCGCGCGCACCCTGCGGTAACGCCCCCCGCCCGGCCCCGATAGGCAGGGTGAGGGGCTCGCCCACGGTGCGGCCCCCAGAAGACAAGGGAGAACACCATGTTCATGGCACCGTTCACCGGGAGCATCTCCGGGCCGCTGCAGGACATCGCGCTGGGCAGCACCGGGGCGCTGGCCAACGGCTCGGTCGCGCTGGGCATGTCCGAGGAGACGGCCGCCACCGTGGCCGGCTTCCTCTACATGCCCGGCTGGGTCGTGGCCGCGATCTTCTCCAACTTCGGGCTCTGAGCCCGGGCCCCGTGCGCCCGCGATGACGCACAACCCACGGACCCGGGGGCCGCGCGGCCACTAGTGTCGGGGCCATGCGCGAGATCACGATCCCGGTCCCCGGCTCCTCCGGCCTCCAGGCGCGGCTGCGCGCCCCGGAGGACCCGCGGGCGCTGCTGCTGCTGGTCCACGGCTTCGGCGAGCACTCCGGCCGCTACGGCCGGATGATCGACTTCCTCACCGACCGCGGCATCGCGGTGGTGAGCTACGACCTGCGCGGGCACGGCTCGGCGCCCGGGCCGCGCGCCCGCGTGCGGGTCGAGCGTCACGTCCGCGACAACCTCGCGGTGCGCGACGCGGTGCTCGAGTGGTGCCGCTCGCCGCAGGCCAACGGCTACGAGAGCCTGCCGCGCCTGCTCATGGGCCACTCGATGGGCGGGCTCATCGTGGCCGAGTCCGCGCTGCGCCGGCCGTGGGACCTGGCGGGCCTCGTCATGTCGTCGCCGGGCCTGGTCGTGGGCGAGAAGACGCCCGGCCCGGTCAAGGCCCTGGCGGGCGTCCTCTCCCGCGCCCTGCCCTTCCTCCCGGTGTCCACGCTCGACCCGAACGAGATCTCGCGGGTGCCCGAGTACGTGGCCGACTACGAGGCGGATCCGCTCGTCCACCACAAGCCCGTCCCCGCCGCGGCCGCGGGCACCCTCCTCCTGGACGGCGAGCGCATGCTCGAGCGCTGCCGCTCGCTGCGGACGCCGACGCTCGTCGTCAACGGCTCCGCCGACGCCATCACCTCGCCCGTCGGCGCCCGCCGCTTCGCCGAGGTGGCCGGTACGGACCACGAGCCGCGCGTCGAGGTGACCTACCGCGAGTTCGAGGGCGGCCGCCACGAGCTGTTCAACGACCTGTGCGCCGACGAGGCGTACGCGGCGCTGGGGGAGTGGCTCGACGCCCGCCTGGGGTGAGACGCCGTACCGGGGAGCCGGGGCGAGCCGCCCCACCGGGGCGCCCCGCGGCGGCGACTAGGCTGGCCCGCATGCGACCCCAGCTCTCCGACTACCGCCACCTCGCCGCCGGGAAGGTGCGCGAGCTGTACGAGATCGACCCCGAGACGCTGCTGCTCGTGGCCACCGACCGGATCTCGGCCTACGACCACGTGCTGGAGACCCCGATCCCGGACAAGGGCCGCATCCTCACAGCCATGAGCTGGTACTTCTTCGACGCCCTCGAGGTGCCCAACCACCTCGCCGGGCCGGTCGACGACGAGCGGATCCCCGCCGAGGTGCTGGGCCGCGCGATGGTGGTGCGGCGGCTCGACATGGTGCCGGCCGAGTGCGTGGCCCGCGGCTACCTCACCGGCAGCGGCAAGGCCGAGTACGACGCCTCCGGCACGGTGTGCGGCATCCCGCTGCCGGACGGGTTGGTGGAGGCGAGCCGCCTCGACGAGCCGATCTTCACACCCGCCACCAAGGCCGCGGTGGGCGACCACGACGAGAACATCTCCTTCGAGCGCCTCACCGAGATCGTGGGCGCCGGCCTGGCCGAGCGGCTGCGCGCGGCGACGCTCGACGTGTACTCGCGCGCCGCGGCGATGGCCGCGGACCGGGGGGTGCTGCTGGCGGACACCAAGTTCGAGTTCGGCCTGGTGGGCGCGGAGGAGGGGAGTGACGGCGAGCTGGTCCTCGCCGACGAGGTGCTGACGCCGGACTCCTCCCGGTACTGGCCGGCGGACGGCTACGCGCCGGGCCGCGTCCAGCCGAGCTTCGACAAGCAGTACGTGCGCGACTGGCTCACCGGACCGGACTCGGGCTGGGACAAGGCGTCGGACACGCCCCCGCCGCCGCTGCCGGAGGAGGTGGTCGCTGCCACCCGGGCCCGGTACGTGGAGGCCTACGAGCGGATCTCCGGCCTGTCCTTCGCCGACTGGCCCGGGGGTGGGGCCGCGTGAGCCCGGAGCAGCCGACCCCGACCCCGCCCGCCCGGCCGACCCCGCCGGTGGCCGAGCGCCGCCCGCACCGCCGCGAGCACCACGGCCGCGTCTTCGTGGACGACTACGAGTGGTTGCGCGACAAGGACGCGCCCGACACCCGCGCCTACCTCGAGGCCGAGAACGCCTACACCGAGGCCATGACAGCCGACCAGAAGGACCTCGCGGACGCGGTCTACGAGGAGATCCGCTCGCGGGTCAAGGAGACCGACATGTCGGTGCCGGTCCGCGCCGGCGACTGGTGGTACTTCTCGCGCACCGAGGAGGGCCGCTCGTATGCGCGGCACTGCCGGGTGCCCGTGCCGCCGGAGTACGCGTCCGACCCCGCCGACCCGGCCGGCTGGACGCCGCCGGAGGTCTCGCCGGACGTCGAACTGCCCGGCGAGCAGCTCCTGCTCGACGGCAACGCCGAGGCCGAGGGCCACGACTACTTCGCGCTCGGCGCCTTCTCGGTGAGCCACGACGGCCGCATGCTGGCCTGGGCCACGGACGTCGAGGGCGACGAGCGGTACACGCTGCGCTTCCGCTCCCTGGACCCCGAGGTCACGGCGCCGGACGAGGAGATCCCCGGGATCGCCGCGGGGGTCACGTGGGCGCGCGACGGCGAGCACCTGTTCTACGTCACGGTCGACGACGCCTGGCGGCCCGACACCGTGTGGCGGCACCGCCTGGGCACGACCCGCGACGCCGACGTGCGCGTGTTCCACGAGCCCGACGAGTCGTACTGGATCGGGGTCGGCGAGACGCGCAGCGAGCGCTACCTGCAGATCGCGCTGGGCTCCAAGATCACCACCGAGGTGTGGTGCCTGGACTCGGCCGAGCCGACGGGCGAGTTCTGGTGCGTCCGCCCCCGCGAGGAGGGGGTGGAGTACGACGTCGAGCACGCCGTGGTGGGCGGCGAGGACCGCTTCGTCGTCACCCACAACAAGCTCGCCCCCAACTTCCTCGTGGCCGAGGGGCCGGCCGCCCCCATCGCCGACCTCGACGCGCTGCGCACCCTCGTGCCGCACCGCGAGGACGTGCGGATCGAGGGCGTGGACGCCTTCGCGCGCGTGCTCGCGCTGGGCTACCGCGAGTCGGCGCTGCCCCGGTTCTCGCTCATGCCGCTGGACCCGGAGTCACGGTCCGGCACCGACGCCTACGGCGACTTCACACCCGTAGAGTTCGACGAGGTGCTCTTCACCTCCGGCCCCGGCGCCAACCCGGAGTGGCACCAGCCGGTCCTGCGCTTCGGCTACGGCTCCTTCGTCACCCCCGGCCGCGTCTACCAGCTCGACCTGGCCACCGGCGAGCGCACGCTGCTGCGCGAGCAGGAGGTGCTCGGCGGCTACGATCCGGCCGGGTACGTGCAGCGCCGCGACTGGGCCACGGCCACCGACGGGGCCCGGATCCCGGTCTCCCTGGTGATGTCGGCGGAGACGGCGCGGAGGGTCGACGACGGCGAGGCCGTACCCACCCTGCTGTACGGCTACGGCTCGTACGAGTCGAGCATCGACCCCGGCTTCTCCGTGGCCCGGCTCTCGCTGCTCGACCGCGGCATGGCCTACGCGGTCGCGCACGTCCGCGGCGGCGGCGAGATGGGCCGGCTCTGGTACGAGCAGGGCAAGATGCTCGCCAAGCGCAACACCTTCACCGACTTCGTGGCCTGCGCCGACCACCTGGTGATGACTGGCCTGACCGCCCCGGACCGGCTCGTCGCCGAGGGCGGCAGCGCCGGCGGCCTGCTCATGGGCGCGGTGGCCAACCTCGCGCCCGAGATGTTCGCCGGCATCCAGGCCGTGGTGCCGTTCGTGGACCCGCTCACCTCGATCCTCATGCCGGAGCTGCCGCTCACGGTGATCGAGTGGGACGAGTGGGGCGACCCGCTGCACGAGCCGGAGGTCTACGACTACATGGCCTCGTACGCGCCATACGAGAACGTCGAGGCCAAGGCGTACCCGGCGATCCTCGCCGTGACCTCGCTCAACGACACGCGCGTGCTCTACGTGGAGCCCGCCAAGTGGGTCGCCCGGTTGCGGGCGGTGTCGACCACGGCCAACTCGGCCGAGCGGCCCGTGCTGCTGCGCTGTGAGATGAGCGCCGGGCACGGCGGCGTCTCGGGGCGGTACGAGCGGTGGCGGCAGACGGCGTTCGAGTACGCGTGGACGCTGCGCACCGCCGGGGCGGGCTGAGTCGGGCGGGGTGAGCCGGGCGGGCGGGTGATCCTGCGCACAGCGGCCCGGCGCGGGCTTCGTCTTGCCGACATCGTGTTGTTAAGATCCCGACGTGATTTCGGCAACCGAAGGATGTGGGCCCCGTGTTCCTCGCTCTGCGTGAGCTCCGATTCAATTGGGTGAGGTTCGGGTTGATGGGCGCGGTGATCGCGCTCATCACGGTCCTCATGGTGATGCTCTCCGGCCTCTCGGTGGGCCTGGTGCGCCACGGCGTCTCGGGCCTGCAGAAGCTGCCCGTCACCGCGATGGCGTTCGAGGAGGGCGTGCAGCACGACTCCGCCTACTCGCGCAGCGTCGTCGAGGCCTCGGCGGTCGAGCAGTGGCGCGACCAGCCGGGTGTCGAGGACGTGGCCCCGTACGGCAACGCACTGGTCAACGGCAAGACCGACTCGGGCGTGCAGGTGGACCTGGCGACCTTCGGCATCGAACCCGACTCGTTCCTCGCCCCGGAGATCGGCGAGGGCACCGGGCTCTCCGCCGGGCCCGGGGGCGCCGGCGAGGTGGTGGTGAGCCGGACCCTGCTCGACGAGGGGGTCGTGGTGGGCGACGTGATCACCCTCGAGCGCATCGGCACCCGGCTCACCGTGGTGGGGACGACGACGGGGCAGGACACCTTCGGCCACGTCAACGTGGGCTACGTCCAGCTCCCCACCTGGCAGCGCATCCGCGCCGGGGTGGGCGAGGACGACCCGATGCCCGGACGGACCGCGCACGAGATCACGGCCGTCGCGGTCAAGGCGGCCGACGGCGAGGACCTCGACCTGGCCGCCGGCGACGCCGCCGCCGGGACCGAGACCCTCACCCTGGAGGAGTCGTTCGGCGCCTCGCCGGGCTACTCCGCCGAGACCCTGACCCTGTCCATGATCCAGGGCTTCCTCTACGCGATCTCCGCGCTCGTCGCCGGCGCCTTCTTCGCCGTCTGGGCCATCCAGCGCCGCCAGGAGGTGGCCGTGCTCCGCGCCCTGGGGGCCTCGCCCGGCTGGGTCCTGCGCGACGCGCTCGTGCAGGCCGCGCTCCTGCTCGTGGCCGCCGTCGCGGTGGGCGCCGCCGTCGGCGTCGCGCTCGGC
>DUTZ01000559.1 GCA_012841845.1 Actinomycetales bacterium
GGGCGGGTACGGCGGTCATCCTCGCGGCCTGCCCGCTGCTCGCCGGATGACGCTGCTCGCCGGATGACGCTGCTCGCCGCGTGACACGGCCCGTCGGTTGACACGCGCCGCCCCGAGAAAACTACTATGCGGCATAGTAGGACGAAGTGAAGTCGGGTCCCGGCCCGCCGTCGACCCCCGTCAGGAGTCCCCGTGCCCAGTCGCTCCCGTACCCCGGTCATCGCCCTGACGGTGGTGGTCGCCCTCCTGCTGGCGCTGGTGGGCTACCTGCTGCTGCGGGAGACGGGCGGGGACGAGACCCCGGCGGCGGACGCCCCGGCCGCCGCCGACCAGGCCGACCAGGCCGGGCAGGAGAGCGGGGAGCGCGAGCGGACCCCGGAGGAGGTCCCGGGGCGCGAGGCCATGGAGGGCATCGCGCGCTTCGAGGAGGACGACCCGCTGGCGCTCGGCCCCGTGGACGCGCCCGTCGTCATGACCGTCCACTCCGACTACCGGTGCCCCTTCTGCGCCAAGTTCTCCCGCGAGATCGAGCCGGAGCTCATCGAGGAGTACGTCGAGCCCGGACACCTGCGGATCGAGTGGCGGGACCTGCCGATCTTCGGCGAGGAGTCGATGCTCGCCGCGCGCGCCGGCCGGGCCGCCGCCGACCAGGACCGCTTCTGGGAGTTCAACCGGGCGCTCTACGCGGCGTCGCCGGACCGCGGCCACCCGGACCTCGACGAGGACACGCTCGTCGGGTTCGCCCGCGAGGCCGGGGTCGCCGACCTCGAGCGCTTCCGCGCCGACATGACCAGCGACAGGTACGACGCGGTGATCGGCGAGGACCACCAGATGGCGCTCGCCCTGGGCGCCACGTCGACGCCCACCTTCCTCGTCAACGGCACGGGCGTGATCGGCGCCCGCCCCGTCGAGACCTTCCGCACGGTGATCGACCGCGAGCTGGCGGGATGACCGACCAGATCGGCCTCGTCGGCGGGTTCCTCGGCGGGGTCCTGAGCATCCTCAGCCCCTGCTCGGCCCTGCTGCTGCCGGCGTTCTTCGCCTACGCCTTCGGCACCCGCCGGATGCTGCTGGCCCGCACCGGGATCTTCCTCGTGGGCCTGGCGGCCGTGCTCGTCCCCCTGGGGGCCGGCGTCGGCGCGGTCGGCTCGTTGGTCACCGTGCACCGGGGCACCGTGACCCTGGTCGGCGGCCTCGTCGTCGTCGCCCTGGGCCTCTACACCGCCCTCGGCGGCGGGTTCCGGCTCCCCGGCCTGTCCGACGCCTCCTCCCGCGTCACCGGCAGCGGGCCGCTCTCGGTCCTGGCGCTGGGCGCGCTCTACGGCTTCGCCGGATTCTGCTCGGGCCCGCTGCTCGGTGGCGTCCTCACGCTGGCCATGGCGGGCGGCTCGCCGACCTACGGCGCCGCGGTCATGGCGGCCTACGCGGTGGGCATGGTCGTGCCGCTGGCCGTGCTCGCCCTGGCCTGGGACGCGCTCGGCGGTTCCCGGCGGGCGTGGCTTCGCGGGCGCGAGGTGACGTTCGGGCCGATCCGGACGCACACCACCTCGCTGCTCTCCGGCGGGCTGTTCGTCCTGATCGGCCTGCTCTTCGTGCTCTCCGACGGCACGGCGGCCCTCGGCTCGCTCATGGGCGTGGACGACCAGTTCGACCTCCAGGTGGCCGCCGAGAGCTGGGCCGCGCGGATCGACGACCTGTGGTTCCTCGTGGCGCTGCTGGCCGTGGTGGCGGTGGGGCTGGCCGTGTGGCTGCTGCGGGAGCGCCGGCGGGAGCGCGACGGCGCCGCCGAGCCGCCGCGCGCTAGTGTCCGGGGTGGCCGCCCCCCGAGTCAGGAGCCCTGAGTGTCCCGTCGCATGCTGTCGCTGATCGTCGCGCTGGTCACGGTGATCCTGCTGCTCCTCGGGCTGGTCGGGTACCTGCTCTACCGGATGGGGCAGCAGAGCGTGCTCTCGCAGGAGGCCGACACCCCGGCCGTCGAGCGCGTCGAGGAGATCCCCGAGAGCCCCGGACGCGACTCCATGGAGGGCGTCGCGCGGCTCACCGAGGGCGACCCGCTGGCGATGGGGCCGCTCGACGCACCGGTGGTCATGACCGTGCACTCGGACTTCCGCTGCCCGTTCTGCGCCAAGTTCGCCCGCGAGGTCGAGCCGATGCTCATCGAGGAGTACATCGACGAGGGCCTGCTGCGGATGGAGTGGCGGGACCTGCCGATCTTCGGCGAGGACTCGATGGTCGCGGCCCGGGCCGCGCGGGCCGCCGCCGACCAGGGCCGGTTCTGGGAGTTCACGCACGCCCTCTACGCCGACGCTCCCGCGAGCGGGCACCCCGAGCACACCGAGGACGACCTCGTCGGCTACGCCCGGGAGGCGGGGGTCGCCGACCTCGACCGCTTCCGCACCGACATGGCGGGCACGGCGTTCGACGAGGACATCGAGGCCGACCGCGCGGTCTCCACGGCGCTGGGCGCCACCTCCACCCCCACGGTGTTCATCAACGGCACCGGGGTCGTCGGCGCCCGGCCGGCCGAGGTGTTCAAGCAGGTCATCGACCGGGCGCTCGAGGACTGACGGCGCGCCCGCGCACCTCGCGCATCGGCGGCCGCTCGCCCGGCGCCACCTCCACGGTCTCGGCGGCGAACCCGTCGCCGTCGGGGTCCCGCCGGTGCAGGGTGAGGCGCGCCTCGACCGGCTCGGCGGACACGACCCTGCCGTGCCGCCGCAGCCGTTCCCGGACGGCGAGGTGCTGGTGCACCGCCATCACGGACAGCGCGGAGTCGGGGGAGTGGCGGTGCCGGCGCACGCCCAGGTCGACCTGCGCGAGTGCGTCGAGGCCGTACGCCTCGTAGAGGTCGATGAGGATGCCCAGGTCCACGCCGTAGGCGCCCGCGAAGGGGATGGACTCGAGGGCCTCGCGGGTGCCCGCGTACTCCCCGGCGAGCGGCTGCACGAACCCGCCGAGCGCCGGCCAGTGCGCGGCCAGCAGCGGCCGGGCGACGAGCTCGGTGACCCGGCCGCCGCCCGCGGGCAGGATCGTGTGCCCGTCGTCCAGGGGCCGGTCGTAGGCGCCCTTGCAGAACACCACGCCCGGCACGGTGAGCAGCGGCCCCAGGAGCCCGACGGCGTAGGCGGGGTCGAAGTCGCGCAGGTCGGCGTCGAGAAAGGCCACGAGGTCGCCGTCGGTCGCGGCCAGGGACTTCCACAGCGCCTCGCCCTTGCCCGGCACGTCACCGTGCGCGGGGAGGACGGCCCCCTGGGCCACGACGCGGGCCCCGGCCTCCCGGGCCACGGCGGCCGTGGAGTCGGTGCTGTGGGAGTCGACGACGACGAGGTCGTCGATCAACGGCACCCGGTCCACCAGCTCGGCGCGCAGCGCGGCCACGATCGCCCCGACCGTCGCCTCCTCGTCCCGGGCGGGCAGCACCACGGAGATCCGCCGTCCGGCCTTGGCGGCGACCAGGTCCTCCGCCCGGAAGTCGCCCGCGCGGGAGGACCGGCGCGCAGCCCACTCGCGGACCGGGTCGAGGGGGTCCGCGAGTGGGGTGGGGGCGTGTGGGCTCATCGCCCGTGATCCTGCCAGAGCCGGCGCGACGCCGGACCTGTGCGCTGTGCCACGATGCAGGTATGGACTTCTCCCCGTCCCCCCGCGCGGCCGAGCTCACCGCCGCCGTCCGCGAGTTCATCGCCACCGAGATCGCCCCGGTCGAGCCGGAGATCCACGCCGACATCGCGCGGCGCCGGCTGGCCGGAGAGGACTCGTGGGCCGTCGACCCCCGGGTCGTCGAGCTCCAGCGCAGGGCCCGCGAGCAGGGGCTGTGGAACCTCTTCCTGCCCGCCGGGCACGAGGGTCCCTACGCCGAGCGGTACGGCACCCGCGGTGGCACCGGCCTGAGCAACCTCGACTACGCGCCCGTCGCCGAGGAGACCGGCCGGTCGTTCCTCGCCCCGCTGGTCTTGAACTGCAACGCCCCGGACACCGGGAACATGGAGGTCCTGCTCAAGTACGGCTCGCAGGAGCAGAAGGACCGCTGGCTGGACCCGCTGCTCGACGGCCGCATCCGCAGCGCGTTCCTCATGACCGAGCCCGACGTGGCCTCCTCCGACGCCTCGACGATGGCCGCCACCGCCCGGATCGAGGGCGACGAGGTGGTGCTCGACGGCCGCAAGTGGTGGTCCACGGGCGTGGGCCACCCGGACTGCGAGATCGGCATCTTCATGGGCGTCACCGACCCCGACGCCCACCGCCACCAGCGCCACTCCATGGTCCTCGTGCCGATGGACGCCCCGGGCGTGACCGTGGAGCGCATGCTCACCGCCCAGGGCATCCACGACGAGCCGCTCGGCCACGGCGAGGTGCGCCTCGAGGGCGTGCGGGTGCCGGTGGGCAACATCATCGCCGGCCCCGGTCGCGCCGCCGAGATCGCGCAGGGGCGGCTCGGGCCCGGCCGCGTCCACCACTGCATGCGGCTCATCGGGCTGGCCGAGATGGCGCTCGACCTCGCCTGCTCGCGCGCGTCGTCCCGCGTGGCCTTCGGCAAGCCCATCGTCAACCTCGGCGGCAACCGGGAGCGGCTCGCCGAGGCGCGCATCGCGATCGACCAGACCCGCCTGCTCGTCCTGCACGCCGCGTGGAAGCTCGACACGGAGGGCGCGGCGCCCGTCGAGGTGAGCGCCATCAAGGTGGCCGCGCCGCGCATGGCCCAGCAGGTCGTGGACATGGCCATCCAGCTCCACGGCGGCGGCGGGATGAGCGACGACTTCCCGCTGGCCGGCGCCTACGCCACCGCGCGCTCCCTGCGGCTGGCCGACGGCCCCGACGAGGTCCACCTCGGCGTGGTCGCCCGCGCGATGCTCGCCCCCTACCGCGACGCGGCCCGCGCCGCCGCCGGGACCACGGAGGCCGGCCGATGAGCGCCGAACGCCGCACCGCCCC
>DUTZ01000560.1 GCA_012841845.1 Actinomycetales bacterium
GACGTCGCATCCGGCACTGACGAGGACGTCCGCCGCGTCGCGTGATGCGGGCGAGTCTCCCGAGTTACGCGGCTTCGAGGGCGCTTCCGGCCGACGTATGTGCGATCAGGGTGACGCCGAGAGTGCACAACTCGGCGGTGGGGGCGGCGGTGAGGCAGCGGGTAGCCGTCTGACCAGCAGAAATGCGAGCGCCCCCGAGAGGATTCGAACCCCTGACCAGCCGGGTAGAAACCGGATGCTCTATCCACTGAGCTACGGAGGCCTGGCGGGCCGCGAGCGCGGCGTCGCCGGGAGAATCGTAGCCGATCGCGCGGTCGCCGGGCCCACGGCGAGCGCCCCCGCCGCCACCACGAATAGGCCGCCGACCGCCCCGCTTCCTACGATGGACCCATGTCGTCGTCGTCCAAGGCCCCCGCCACCGCCGGACCGCTCCGTACCCGCAGCGTCGTACCCCTGGTGGTAGTGCTCGCGGTGGTGGGCGCCGGGGTGGCGGTGCCACTGTCCGGCATGTCCACGGACGCGGCGCTCGAGCTCATCGGCGTGCCCGACCCGGGGCTGCTCACCACGGCGGGGCTGCCGGCGATGCGGACGATCGGCGAGATCCTGGCCGCGGTGGCCGTGGGCGCGGGCCTGTTCGCCGCGTTCTTCACGCCGCCGCAGAAGGACAAGACCCTGGACGTGGACGGCTACCGCGCCCAGCAGATCGCGTCCTGGGCCAACATCGCGTGGGCGGTGGCGGCGGCGCTGCTCATCCCGCTCACGCTCTCCGACGTCTCCGGTCGGACGCTGTGGCAGTCGCTGCCGCCGGACCAGTGGCTGGTGGCCATCAGCTCGATCGACGTGGCGTCCTCGTGGCGGTGGGCGGCGATCATCGCCCTGGTCGCGGGCGTGGGGCAGCGGCTCACGGTGAGCTGGCGCTGGTCGGTGATCTGGCTGGCCGTCACCGTGCTCTCGCTGCTGCCGGTGGCGGCCACGGGCCACGCGTCGGGCAGCACGGCGCACGACATCGCCACCAACTCGCTCATCATCCACCTGTTCGGAGCGGCCTTCTACGTGGGCGGGCTCGTGGCCGTCATCGCCCACACCCTGCGGGGCGGGGCGCGGGTGGCGCTCGCGCTGCGCCGCTACTCGGTGGTGGCCACGGTCGCGATCGTGGCGCTGGGCCTGTCGGGCGTGATCAACGCGCTGGTGCGCGTGCTGCCGTCCGACCTGTTCTCCTCCACCTACGGGCTGCTCGTGGTGGCCAAGGCGTTGTGTCTGGGCCTGCTCGCGGTGTTCGGGCTGGCGGTGCGCCGCCGGATCATCGCGCGCATCGAGTCCCGGGGTGCCAACGCCCCCGTGGACCGGGGCACGCTGCTGCGGATCGTGCTGGTGGAGTCGGTCGTCATGGCCGGCACCATGGCGCTGGCCGTCTCGCTGGGCCGCACCCCGCCGCCGGCGCCGCGCTACATCCCCACCCGGCAGGAGGCTCTCCTCGGCTTCGAACTGCCCGGACCGTTCTCCTTCGGCACGGTCTTCGGGCTGTGGCGCTTCGACCTGGTGCTGGGCCTGGCCTCGGTGATCCTGCTGGGCCTGTACGTCTGGGGCGTGGTCCACCTGCACCGCCGCGGCGACGCGTGGCCGGTCGGCCGCACCGTGTCCTGGGTCCTCGGCTGCGTGACCATGTTCCTCACCACCAGCACCGGCCTGGGGATGTACATGATGGCCGACTTCGCCTCGCACATGGTCGGCCACATGCTGCTCTCGATGCTCGTGCCGGTGATGCTCGTCCTGGGCGGGCCGTTCACCCTCGCGCTGCGCGCGCTGCCGGCCGCGGGCCGCGGCAACCCGCCCGGGCCGCGCGAGTGGCTGGTGGAGTTCATCAACAACCCGCTCTCGCACTTCCTCACCCACCCCGTGGTGGCGGCCGTGCAGTTCGTGGCCGGGTTCTACCTCGTCTACTTCGCCGGCTTCTACGACGCGCTCGTGTCCGACCACATCGGGCACATGTTCATGAACGTCCACTTCCTCATCAGCGGCTACCTCTTCTACTGGGTGCTCATCGGGGTGGACGCCGCGCCGCGGCAGTACTCGCCCATCTACAAGCTCATGGTGCTGCTCGGCTCGCTGCCGTTCCACGCCTTCTTCGGCATCATGCTCATGAACTACCCGACCGTGCTGGGGGAGACCTGGTACGCGGGCATCGGGCTGCCGTGGATCCCCGACCTCCTGCAGAGTCAGCGGGTCGGCGGCGGCATCGCGTGGGCGGCGGGCGAGATCCCGCTGTTCGTCGTGATGTTGGCCCTGGCCTGGCAGTGGTTCCAGTCCGACATGCGCGAGGCGCGCCGCGGGGAGCGGCAGGCCGACCGGGACGAGGACGCCGAGCTCAGGGCCTACAACGAGATGCTCCGCCAGATGTCCCAGGGCGGGAACCGGGGCTGAGACCGTCGGCCTCGTCGTCGTCCCCGGTCCTTTCTCCACACCCCCTGGTGTCTCCACAGGGAGGGCGCCGTGGGCCCCGATCCGGCGGGGTGACGACGGCGAGGTGGGGCACGCTCGGCGGTGAGGTCGACACCGGGTCGGCCGCAGCTGACGAGGAGCGATCCCATGAACGAGACCCTGACCACCGTCCGCGGCAACATCGTCAACAATCCCACCACGCGGCGGGTGGGGGACGACATCGTGCTCAATTTCCGCGTGGCCAGCAACACGCGCCGCCAGGACCGCGACACCGGCGAGTGGCGCACCACCAGCACCCTCTTCCTGGCCGTGTCGTGCTGGGGCAACCTCGCGCGGCAGGCCAGCGGGCGGCTCTTCATGGGCGACGCGGTGATCGTCCAGGGCCGCCTGCACTCCAACGAGTACGAGCGCGACGGCGTCCCCACCCGCGACACGGAGATGAGGTGCTACGCGCTCGGGCCGGACATGTCGCGGATGGACGTCACCGTCAAGCGCCTCAAGAAGGTGGACCGGCCCGGGGACGACGGCGAGGCGGACGTGCCCACCGACGTGTCCGGACTCGAGGAGGCCCCGGAGGGCGATCTGGTGAGTGCGGTCGCGGGGGAGACGGCGGACGCGGGCGGCCCGCGCGGGGGCGGCACGGGCGCGCCGTTCTGACCAGCGGGCCGGGGCCGGCCGCGGGCACGTAGCATGGGGGTCGTGCCC